>JBBABK010000085.1:0-7804 GCA_041657685.1 Phycisphaerae bacterium
CCGTGCAGAGCGATGCGCGTGAGATACTGAGATTGAATTCAGTCGATACGAAACAGATTGAAAACGCGCTTGCCGATGTTCGAGGCGGACAGAAAATAACCGACCAAAATCCGGAAGATAAATACAAGGCGCTGGAGCGATACGGAATTGACCTGCTGGAGATGGCACGCAAGGGAAAGCTTGACCCGGTAATCGGCCGGGACGAAGAGATTCGCAGATGTATGCAGGTGCTTAACAGGCGAACAAAAAACAATCCTGTGTTAATCGGCGAACCCGGCGTCGGTAAAACAGCGATTGTTGAAGGACTTGCGCAGAGAATTGTGGCGGGCGACGTGCCGGCGGGGGTGAAAAATAAAAGGATTATCGCGCTGGGTATGGGCGGACTTATCGCTGGTGCGAAATTCAGAGGAGAATTCGAAGAACGATTCAAAGCCGTGCTTAAAGAAGTTATAAGCGCGCAGGGGCAAATCATACTTTTTATCGACGAGCTTCATACGGTCGTGGGGGCGGGCAGAGCCGAAGGAGCGGTTGACGCGGGAAATATTTTGAAGCCCTCACTGGCAAGAGGCGAATTACGCTGCATCGGCGCGACGACACTGGATGAATACAGAAAATACGTAGAAAAAGACGCGGCTCTTGAACGCAGGTTCCAGCCGATAGTCGTCGACCCGCCCAGTGTGGAAGATACGATTGCAATTTTGCGCGGGCTGAAGGACCGCTACGATATGCATCACGGCGTGCGCATTACAGACACGGCACTGGTCGCGGCTGCGACTTTATCGAACCGCTATATCAGTGACAGATGGCTGCCGGATAAGGCGATTGACCTGATGGATGAGGCGGCTTCGAAGCTGCGGATTGAAAATGATTCACTGCCGAGAGAACTGGACGACGTACGGCGAAAAATAATGCAGCTGCAAATCGAACAGCAGGCTCTGAAAAAAGAAACAGACCCTGCGAGCAAAGAACGATTGAAGAATACCGAAAAGCAGTTGTCCAATTTGAAGGAACAGGATAAACAGCTCACGGCCCAATGGGAAACCGAGCGCGGCGATATAGATAAAATCAAGGGATTGAAATCGCAGATAGACGACGCTCAGACTCAGTTTGAGCAAGCTCAGCGAACGGGCGATTTGGAAACCGCGGCGAGATTAAAGTATGACACCCTCGCGAGACTGAAAAAAGAGCTTGAGGAAACCGAAGAGACGCTCGCCGAAAACGGCAAACATCAGATGATTCGAAATGAAGTGACGGAAGAACACATAGCCGAGGTCGTGTCGAAATGGACGGGGATTCCCGTGGCAAGGCTGCTGAGTGGCGAACGCGAACGGTTGATGCGAATGGAAGAGCTTATAAAAAAACGCGTCGTCGGACAGGATGATGCGGTGACGGCTCTTAGTAATGCTGTTCGGCGAAACCGCGCGGGGCTTGGCGACCCGAACCGGCCGATAGGAGTATTTCTTTTCCTCGGGCCGACCGGAGTCGGCAAGACGGAATTATCGAAAGCGCTGGCTGACTTTTTGTTTAACGACCCCAACGCGATGATTCGCGTCGATATGAGTGAATTTATGGAGCAGCACTCGGTCGCGAGATTGATTGGCGCACCGCCTGGGTACGTCGGTTACGAAGAAGGCGGCAGACTGACCGAGGCTGTAAGGCGAAAACCATATTCAGTCCTGCTGCTCGACGAAATTGAAAAAGCGCATAGAGATGTTTTCAACGTGCTGCTGCAGGTTTTCGATGACGGGCGGCTGACCGACGGACAGGGACGGACGGTCGATTTCAAAAATACAGTCATAATTATGACAAGCAACATAGCCGGCCAGCAGATTCAGCAGCTTACCGAAGAGCAGGGAGCGGACTGGGAAATCGAAGCACACGTTAAAGACGTGCTGAAAAACTTTTTCAGGCCGGAGTTTCTGAACCGTATAGACGAAGTGATTGTCTTCCATACGCTGACTAAAGACAATCTTAAAAAAATTGTCGAAATACAGCTTGGTTATCTTGCTAACCGGCTGAAAAATCGAAATATCAAAGTCGAGTTTAGCGACCAGGCACGCGAGCTTGTTATAGCTGAGGGTTATGACCCGGTATTCGGTGCAAGGCCTTTGAAAAGGACGATTCAGCAGAGGCTCGAAAATCCGTTAGCAGGTCAAATATTGCAAGGCAATTTCAGCGAAGGCGACACGATAAAAATCGGCGCCAACGCTCACGATTTTACATTTGAAAAAATCAGCGGTTAAAGATTCATCGGTAAACCGCGGCCGGCGAGGTACTGTTTCATATCGCGTATCGAGCATTCGCCGAAGTGCGTAATGGAAGCCATCAAAACCGCATCGGCATTTCCGTCAACAATTGCATCGTAAAGATGTTCCAGCGTACCCGCACCGCCGGAGGCGATTACCGGGATATTGACCGCGTCGGCGACCGCCCTGTTTAACTCGTTATCATAACCCGCCTTTGTTCCGTCGGCGTCCATACTGGTAAGCAGGATTTCGCCTGCACCAAGCTGTTCTGCTTTGACAGCCCATTCGACCACATCAATATCCGTCGGCTCTGTGCCTGCTTTTACGCAGACCTGCCAACGGCCGATGCGGTCTTTGCTGCGGCGGGCATCGATGGCGAGAACGACGCACTGATTGCCGAACTTCGAAGCCGCCCTGCCGATTAAATCGGGATTCGAAACGGCGGCGGTATTGACGGAAACTTTTTCAGCACCGCTTCGAAGAAGGATATCGAAATCTTCGACCGTCCTGATTCCGCCTCCCACGGTAAAAGGTATGAAAACATTTTCGGCAACTTTTTCGACCATATCGATAATCGTTTTTCGCGAACGGATTGTTGCGGTGATATCGAGGAAGACAAGCTCATCAGCTCCTTCGTCGCTGTATCGCGCGCCAAGCTCGACCGGGTCGCCTGCGTCACGCAGGTTCAGAAAATTGACGCCTTTTACGACTCGGCCGTCTTTTACATCGAGACAGGGAATAATTCTTTTTGCCAGCATAAATCAGCAACACTCACAAATATCATAAAAGTTTTTCAGAACTGCCAGGCCGTTTGGGCCGCTTTTTTCCGGGTGGAACTGCGTTCCATAGACGCTGCCCTTCTGGACAGCTGCCGGCAGTTTGAAGCCATAATCGGTATATGCAAATTTTGCATCCTTATCAGCGGGTTGCGAATAGTAAGAATGCGCGAAATAAAAATGTTTTTCAGAGCCGAGTCCTTTAAATAATTTCATATCGCCCGGCAGCTCGATGGAGTTCCAGCCCATATGCGGAATTGTCCTGCCGGGCGGCAGTTTGGTGACATCGCCTTTGACAAATCCCAGTCCCGCGTTTTCGCCGTGCTCACTGCTCCGGTCGAAAAGCAATTGATAACCGACGCAGATTCCGAGTAGCGGTTTGCCTTTGGCGACTACGGTTTTGAGCAAATCGGCCAAATCGCCGAGGGCACTCATAGCGAACCCAAACGCCGCTACGCCCGGTAATATCAGGCCGGACGCATACTCCACATCCTGCGGGGCACGGCTGAGTTTGGCTTTGCAGCCAATACGCTCCAAGGCGTTGCAGACGCTTTTGACGTTTCCGACGTCATAATCAATTACGACAATCATAAGTATTCTTAAAAAATTTAAAAAACTACATATAAGGATTTTGCCGAACCAAGGTTATAATTAAAGCGTATTGGGCACATCAAGTCAAATATAAGCCGCCTAAAGGAGGAGGCATAAAACTTGTCGACCAGCGATGATTTTGATACACTTTAACCGTCGCATTTGATAAAAAGCAACTATGGCCGGTTTACAGAAAATTTAATTTTCGAAAAAACGGAGATTTATATGTGTGGTATCGTGGCGTATCTCGGCAAAAAGGCGGCGCAGCCGATTCTTATCGAGGGACTAAAACGGCTGGAGTATCGCGGCTATGACTCGGCGGGCATTTCGCTGATTGAGAACGGTAAAATAACGGTGCAAAAAACAAGCGGGCGTATAAGCGTGCTCGAAGAAATACTCGGCAAACCAAATAAAAAACAAACTATCGGGCTGGGACATACCCGCTGGGCAACACACGGCGAACCCAACACCCTAAACGCCCATCCGCACCTCGACTGCACCGGCAAAATCGCGGTAGTGCATAACGGAATTATAGAAAATTACGGCACACTGAAAAAGTGGCTGATAAGCGAAGGCGTGACATTTTCAAGCGAGACGGATACGGAAGTTATCGCGAACCTGATTGGATATTTTTACTGCTGCGATGAAAACGGCCTGAAGCAAAAACCCCCCGCCGGCCAGAACAAATTCGAATGGGCCGTTCAAAGGGCGCTGCACGAAGTGCATGGCACTTACGGGCTCGGGATAATATGCGGTGATTTTCCTGATATGCTGATAGGCGCGAAAAAGGGAAGCCCGCTTATTCTCGGCGTCGGTGACGGAGAATACCTGCTTGCGTCCGATGCGTCCGCGATTGTCGAACACACAACTCAGGCGGTGTATATGTCGGACAATGAAATGGTAGTTATCACATCCGACGGTTTCAGCACTAAAACGGTTGATAATATTACAGTGGCAAAAGCATTAAACGAAATCGAATTTTCGCTCGAACAGATTGAGCTTGGCGGATTCAAGCATCACATGCTCAAGGAAATTTTCGAGCAGCCGAGCGCACTCGAAACGTGTATGGGCGGAAGGCTCGATATACGTAATCATAAAATCGTGCTGGGCGGAATAGAAAAATATCTGCGTGAGCTGACGCGCACCAAGCGTCTGATACTTACCGCCTGCGGGACGGCGTGGCACGCGGGAATCGTCGGGGAATTTTTGTTTGAAAATCTTGTTCGCATCCCGACCGAGACGGAATACGCAAGCGAATTTCGGTATCGCAATCCGGTAATAGAAGACGGTACGGTTGTTATCTGTATCAGCCAGTCCGGCGAAACGGCTGATACACTTGCCGCGGTCGAGCAGGCTGAAGAACGCGGCGCGACGGTGCTCGGAATCGTTAACGTGGTAGGCTCATCAATCGCGCGAGCGACTGATGCCGGTATATATCTGCACGTCGGGCCGGAAATCGGCGTCGCGAGCACCAAGGCTTTTACCGCGCAGGTGGCGGTGCTGACAATGCTGGCGATTGAGCTTGGCAGGAGAAAACACCTCAGCGAGCAGGAGGTCGGATGCTATATTGAGGAGCTATCCAAAATTCCGGAAAAGATTAAAAAAATTCTCGAACAGTCGGACAGTATTAAACAAATCGCGCAGGCAAATATCGAAAAAAACAATTGGCTGTTCCTCGGCCGAGGGGTCAATTACCCAGTCGCACTCGAGGGCGCGCTGAAGCTAAAGGAAATCAGTTATATTCACGCAGAAGGCCTGCCCGCGGCAGAGATGAAACACGGGCCGATTGCGCTGATAGCCGAGCAGATGCCTGCGGTATTCATCGCCACCGCAGGACCGCAGTATGATAAAATTATAGGAAATATCGAAGAAGTAAAAGCACGCGGCGGAAAAACTATCATCGTCGCTACCGAAGGCGACGAGAACATAAAAGAACACGCAGACCATCTGATTACGGTGCCGGACGCGCCAGAACTGCTGCAGCCGATGCTGACGGTGATTCCGCTGCAATTGCTGGCATATCACGCGGCAGTGCTGCGAGGCCACGATGTAGATAAGCCTCGCAATCTTGCCAAAAGCGTAACGGTCGAATAAATTATCTTACGGAACAAACTGTCGATTCAATTATTCATTGAAGGCTCCCAAAAATGTTACGCAAGAGTAATTCAACCTGCGCATTTACGTTAGTCGAATTGCTTGTCGTAATCAGCGTAATCGCCCTGCTGCTCGGTATTTTGTTTCCCGTTCTGAGAAAAGCAAAGAGCAAGGCTGACCAGGTTTTCTGTATGCATAATCTCAAGCAGATAAACCTCGGTATGACTTTTTACCTGGAGGCAAATAATGATACATACCCATGCGCGCAAGACCCTGTCTCTACAAATCCGTTTTACTGGCTGTGGATGGGGCGCGGGTGGCGGCATTTCATCGAACCTTATCTTGTTAATAATATAGACGCCAACAATCCATCTGTTTTGTTCTGTCCCGCAGATAAAAAAAGTAAAGAGATATATGATTCGACCAGCTATTCATATTCGATGGCTTTTTATCACAGTCCCGAGCAAATTGACGCTATGAACAGCGTAACCGATACCTATTCCAATCCTCAGCCCTCGATGCCGCAGCGAACCATAAATGTTGCAAGACCTCGTTCGAAAATAATAATAGGAGAATGGCTTAGCGTTCACGAACCGACAGATGACGAGGATTTGGGATGGTGGTGCCAGCAGGGAAGGCGAAATTTCCTCTTCGCTGACGGAAGCACGAATTTTGTCAAAGCGGAAGATATATTAGAAGCGCGCGACGGCTATCCAAATCCAAACCTGACAGTCCACGGAATCAGGGGCATGGATATTTCCGATTAACGATTGACAAAAACGCCGCTGTGCGCGTTAATGTGACGAACAGGGAAAAAAGGGACACGTATTTGAATAAAAACAGGTTTCGTGTATTCAGGAAAGAGGAGTATTTAAATGGCCAAACTGCTTTACATCCAGGCATCGCCAAGGGGCGACCGTTCCAAATCCAACAACGTTGCTGACGCATTTATCGAGGCGTATAAAAAAGCCAACCCGCAGGACCAAATCGAGAAATTGAATTTGTTCGAAGCGGATTTGCCTGCATTCGACGGCTTTACAATTCAGGCAAAATATACATTGATGCACGGCAAAAACCATAGTGAACAAGAGGCTGCGGCGTGGAAGGTTGTGGAGGGTATTATCGAACATTTCAAGTCGGCCGATAAATATGTGCTTTCGGTACCGATGTGGAATTTCGGGATTCCATACCGCCTGAAGCAGTATATCGACATCATTGTTCAGCCGGGTTATACGTTCGGCTATGATAATGAAAAAGGTTATCAGGGCCTTGTGGGAAATAAGCCGTTCACGGTTATCCTTGCTCGCGGCGGGGAATACAAAAAAGGCTCTGATATGGAATCTTATGATATCCAAAGCAGATATATCGAAGTGATACTCAGCTTTATCGGCGTAACTAATATAAATAAAATTGTCGTCGAACCAACTTTGCAGGGCGGCCCGGATGATATACAAAAGAAAATAGATGAGGCCGTTAAAAAAACGCAGCAGCTTGCCCGTTCGTTCTAACAGCAACTGATGCGCAAAAAATACAAAACCGGAGGAAAATTTGATTAGGAAAATGGTCGGGGTGTTCCTCCGCGCACACCCCAACCATCCAACCTCCATCCTTACCCGGAGATCACCGCCCGGCACATACAAGCACAGTGCCGTTTCATTACAACGCTGAAAATTTGCCGCCCTTGCCAGCAGCATCTGTTCAGCCCGGCAGTGACATTTTTTGTCGACTATCATTTTGTTTACAGGATTATTCTTAAAATGTCAATTAAAAAACTCGAAGATTTGAAGTTTTATAGGACTTATGTGTCACCGATTCTTTTAGATGGCGAATATTTATAATCCCAACAATCTTACTACACGCCGAAATATCTAAAACTTGCAGTATTGCTGGCTATATGGCCGAAATATCAGACGTAGGATGGTATTGCGCTACTGATTTTAGGAATTCGCGATTAGCATGGACGCAAAAATATCTCAGGAAGAAAAGAGCTGTCAGAATTGCAGGCTTCTCGGAGCACGTATTAAGCAGCTCGAATCACAGCTTGATTCGATGTCGCAGCAGTTCAGCCAAGCTGTTTCACATCTTGCTTCCAACAAG
>JBBABK010000086.1:0-7783 GCA_041657685.1 Phycisphaerae bacterium
CGTCAAAAAAGCGGGGAATTTTGTTTTCATCGTCGGTGAAACGAAAAACGAACTTGGCGGCTCGCATTATTACAAAATCCAAAATGAACTCGGAGCTAACGTGCCGACCGTGGATTTAGAAAAAGGCCCTGCCATCGCACAGCGGATATGTAAAGCAATCGCTGAAGGAATCATCGCAAGCTGTCACGACTGCTGCGAAGGTGGAATAGCGGTCGCGCTTGCAGAAATGGCATTTGCCGGCGGATTCGGAATCGAAGCTGATTTGCGGGGATTGCCGAAATCAGCGGATTGTACGCGGACGGATGTGCAATTATTCAGCGAATCTAATTCGCGATATATCGTGGAAGTCGAGCCGGATAAATTCGATGCATTTGCAAAGATGATGCTGAACCTGCCGTTCGGCCAAATCGGAAAAGTCACCGAACAGCCGAAGCTGATAATTAAATCTGCCGACGGCAAAGAAGCGATTAGCGCCGAGTTAACGAACCTAAAGCGAGCGTGGCAAAAAACCTTTAACTGGTAAAACTTTGTAAATTCTAAATCCGAAATACGAAATCCTAAACAAATACAAATGGCCAAAAACTCGAAATTCAAAACCGAGACCCTGACAAAGAATGAATCTGAAAAGATATTCGAGCAATATCTAAATTCAAACGGATATCAGGAAAAGTGGGCTTATGAGCCGACAATTCCGGGGAAAAGCAAAAACCCGGACTATATGTTGAACTTTAATAATAAAAACCACTTCTTTGAAGTAAAAGAACTGAGAGAAAAACTTAATACGCCAAAGGGCGCCGGTCATACAAATTTATACTCAAGCCTGCGCTCTGAAATAAATGAAGCAAGAAAGCAGTTCAAAGAGTATAAGAAATTTAGTTGCTCGCTTGTTGTTTATAATGTTGATGACGGACAAGCCATTCTTGCCCCTTTGTTTGTCTTGAGTGCCATGTTGGGAAATTTGGGCTTCTCAACAAAATTTAATACTGCTGAAGGCACAGCAGTTAAGGGGGCTGGGAAGAACTGTTTTCTTGGCAGCGGCAAAATGATTGATTACAAGAAGAAAAAACCTTGGAACACAACTATAAGCACCATTATCGTATTGGAGGATGATTTTCTTGATGACAGTGAATATCAGAGGGCGATAAAAGAGGAAATGGAAAATAAAAACAGACCACTTACAGGTATAGAGAAGTTTGCAATCGCAGAAATTGAAAGCCACCATAGTACTAATGTGACGAGGGTCGTCGTAGTTGAAAATCCTTTCGCACGAATCGCCTTTCCCGATGGTTTGTTTGTCGGCCCGTTTGACGAGCGATGGAAGATACAAAACGATAAAATCGAAAGAGTCTTTGCCGGTGATGCTTTAAGAGAAATAGAGGGCCTAAAAAGTAGCAATGACAAAATCCAATTTTTAAACTAATACAAATGTCAGAAAAAAGAAGAGTTGAATACGATTTAGAAGACAGAACTTTACAGTTCGCAAAAGCTGTGCGAACATTCGTAAAGAAAACTCCTTCGACTCTCTCAAATGCTGAAGACTGTAAACAGCTTATAAGGGCGTCGGGCTCGGTTGGAGCAAATTATATAGAAGCCAACGAATCTTTAGGCAAAAAAGACTTCGCTATGCGGATCAAGATATCCCGAAAAGAATCGAAGGAAAGCTGTTTCTGGTTAAAACTTATTGATGCAGGAAGACATCCCGAATTGGAGAATGAGCGTAAAATCTTAATACAGGAAGCGAGTGAGCTTATGAAAATCTTTGGCTCAATTCTGCAAAAGTGTAAATAGTTTTGAATATTATATATTTGAATTTTGATATTATTTCGGATTTAGTGTTTCTGATTTCGAATTTGTTTAGGATTTAGGGTTTCGAGTTTCGAATTTGTTTAAGGACTGCTATGTCTCAGGTAAAAGCATTAATCCTCAGGGCTGCTGGTATTAACTGCGATATGGAAACCGAGCACGCGCTCGAATTGGCCGGAGCCGATACGCAGAGAATACATATCAACCAACTCATCGAAAACAAATCACTGCTGGACGGTTTTCATATTTTGGTGGTGCCGGGCGGATTCAGCTACGGCGACGACGTCGCGGCCGGGAAAATCCTTGCCAATCAGCTCCGCCATCATCTTTACGAAGCGGCGAGCAAATTCATCGAACAGGGCAAACTGGTGCTCGGCATCTGCAACGGGTTCCAGGTGCTGGTCAAATGCGGCCTGCTCGGCGGCGACGCATCGGGCAACGGCCAGCAGCTTACAATCACCAATAACGACAGCGGTAAATTCGAAGACCGGTGGGTTTATCTCCAGCCGCAGAGTGACCGCTGCGTCTTTATCGAAAAAGGAAAAAGAATTTACCTGCCAGTCGCGCACGGCGAAGGCAAGGTCGTGACAAAAGATGAATCGCAATTAAAATCGCTTCAGGACGGCGGCTTTGTCGCGTTTAAGTACGTCGATAAAAACGGAGACGACGGCGGCTATCCGGTAAATCCGAACGGCTCGACTGCTTCGATTGCAGCGATTACCGATACTACCGGAAGGGTGTTGGGTATGATGCCGCACCCGGAAAGATTCGTGCGGGCGACACAGCATCCACACTGGACGAGACTGGAAAATCGCGGCGATGGCGATGGATTGAGCATCTTCACAAACGCGGTAAAATATATACGCAGCAATTTTTAGCGAACCTAAAGACTGTTCGAATTGGCCTTGAAAAACGAGCGTTTTGCGATTAGATTACAGCTTTGCCGGGCCCGTAGCTCAGCGGTTAGAGCAGTGGACTCATAATCCATTGGTCCAAGGTTCGAATCCTTGCGGGCCCATTTAATCAGATTAGTCTTTGCTTCCTCTTCGCCGCAAAAGAATTATCAATCCGCCGAACAAAATAATCGAAACAGAACCCGGCTCCGGGCTGGCGATTGCCAAACTGTTCAGCAATGTTTCTGAATCGTTCCACAAATAACCAATCGAAGATGAATCGAGATTAAGAACCGTCACCGCGAGGTGCTGCATACCCGCGTAGGACTCGCCCCATTGCATCCAGTGGAGGCGGTTATCCCATGTATCGTGTATATAAATAATTTCGCTGTCCGGGTCGTATCCGACGCCGACCATGCTGTGGCCGGCAAGCTGGATAAAAACCGGTCTGCCCGCGTCAATCTCGGATTGGTAGTCAAGATACGAAAAACCGCCGTCTACATCGACTCTTTGCGTATAATTTTCGAGCACCGAATAGCCGCAGTGCTCGGCATATAATTTCAAACCGTGACAAAAAGAAGTCTGCGGCAGGCCTGCCGATTCAGACGGAATAAAATCATAAAGTTTTTCACCGGAACTGTACGCCCACAGGGCTGTCGAGCCGTCCACGTTAAAATCAATTTTGCCGTCGCTATAGTTATAGTCCCATTTCCACTGATTCGTTCCGAGAAAATCCGCAACGCAGTTCGGCGTGTGCTCCGCTCGTCCCGCGGTTTCATAAGGGTCCGGGCCGCTTCGGCCGTACGCTCTCCAATAATCATTCACGTGCCCGAATGAACGATTTCTGTCTCTGCCTTTTTTAGATGCTATCAGGGCTGTGGTGTTGCCGAGATTTCTCAAAGGAACGACGCCTCCATTCCTTGGGCCGGTGTAAATATCAGAATAGCCGTTGCGGTCGTAATACCCGAATACCATTCCCGCCGCAGTTGCCGCACATCCGTATGTCCATTTTGATTTAGGAACGCCTCCAAGTACAACCGCCGACTGTGGAGCCTTGCGGACAATCTGTCTGGAGCTTGCTGCCGAAGAAGGTTTTGGCCCGGTGTTCATAAAGACCGGCTCGATGACGGCAAATGAAGACTTGCAAAAGGAGCCGATAATAATCGATATTAAAATCGCGTAAACCCGAATACTGCTATAACCTAAAAACTGTTTCATATCAATAAATCGACATAGTTAAAAGGAGAGCTTTAATAGTAACTGTCCTATACAGGAAGTTCATAAAAAAAGCTGCGTGTCAACGACATGCAGCTTTTTTTCGAATTGCGTTTAAAAATTTTCAGAACTTATAAGCCAGCTTGAGACCGATTGCATCTGCCGCTCCGGTATGCTGATATTCGATATTGAACAACACGTTTGTTGTAATATCGATAGCCGTACCGATATATCCGCCGAACAGGCTGCTCTGGTCGAGGTCGTAATTGATTCTCGCGGGTGCGGTTCTTCTTTTAGCAACGAAGTCCCCGTCAAGAATATGAAAGAATGGGCCGCCGTACAAAACCGCTTTTTCATTCATCCTGTATTCCGGGCCGAGCGCTATCTGGATTTCCGTCAAATTTTCCTCAGCGTCCCATGACGCTCCGCCTGCCTTTGTTTTGCCGTTTGCCTGTGCCCAGAGAATCTGGAACAGTCCGCCCCATTTCATAGTATCCCACTGGAATAATTTGGCCTTGGTTCCGAAGCCGACTGCATAACCATCGCTACTGTTGAAACTGATTCCGCCGCCTTCACTTCCGTAAACTGAGCCGCCGCCGAGCCTGAAATACAATTCCCAATTGTCCGTAAGACCATAGCCAATATTGGATGCTACGTAATGAAACTTTAGATTGTCCATCGTAAAACTCGGTCCGCCGCCGGGTGAGAACCCGTGATTGAGCTTGACGTCCATCTTGCCGTAGGAATAATCGACGCCGGCATCGAACTGGCCCTTGTGTAAATCCGGAACCGGCGAACCCATCGGGGTCAGACCAAGCACCGTCGAACCCAGCAATGCAAAAACAAGCACCATTACTAAACGCAACATTTTTCCGTCCATAATAGCACCTCCAAAAATAAGCCCACAAAATAAAATGGTTTATTTATACAGTGTGCAGTTTTTTGACTCAACGCCCAAATTCTCATACCCACATTAATGCTAACCATAAAGAAAATTTTTGCAAAGAAAATTTTCGTAAAATATTAAGGAACTTTTCCTGGAGATTGATGGCTTTTTATAAAGTATTGCGAACAGGACACTTAAACATGAACAACACGGAAAACCGGCTCGTCGCAAATGTCCCGCCAGCCGATTCGCTGACGCAGTTTTTGTTTCATCACATCGGCTTTGGGGTGTGTATCCGCGACATTGTTTTTTTCGTACGGGTCGGCCTGTAAATCATACATCTGCCAAACGTCACCTTCGATGCGATGACTGATTCTCAGCGGACCTTCCTGATAAAAATGCACAGGTCTGTCAGTAGGCCGAATTTTGTGCGTGAGTTTTCCGACCGCTTCGCCGAAGGCTCCCTGTGATACATATTTTTCTGCCGGCAGCAGACTTTGGCCGTGCCATTCCTGCGGCACAGGTGCATCGAATACACCGCAAATCGTCGGCGCGATATCAACACCGCTTACTACCGAATCTATAATCTGACTGCTTTGCCGCTGCGAATCATAAATCATCAGCGGCACGTTAATAAGCTCGGAATAAAATTTTCCGTCGTGGGATAAGCCGTCGTGCTCGCCGAACTCGTCGCCGTGGTCGGTGGTAATTATCACAAACGTATCATTCAAAAGACCAATCTGTTCGAGCATTGCAAAAAACTGCCCGACATAATCGTCAACTTCGGCGATATGGGCCTGGTATAATTTTTTTAATAATTCTACTTTTTCAGGATTGGATATGTCCCTCGGCAGCAAAACAGTTTTAAATAAATCCATCATCTGCTCAGTAGTCAAATCAATCGAAGAATCCACTCTGTCGATATATTTTCGCTGAGGAACATAAGGCTCGTGCACGTCCATATAATGCAGCCAGAGGAAAAACGGATTGTAATCTTTTGCAGCGGTATATCCTCCGAGCCAGTCGGCGGCCTTTTTGTTAATCGTATCGCCCTTGATATACGGAACCAGCGGACTGACCTGGTCCTGCATAGAATCGTAGAATTTGTCCCAGCCGCGATTCCAGCCGAAGTACCCGCTGAGATACGGATTGGAATGAAACGCGGCCGTGGTGAATCCGCCGCTTTTTACAGCCTCCGATATGAGCGTACGCTTGTCGCTGAGTTTTTTCGGTACGCCGAATTCGAGAAAATAAGTGCTGGTCAAAATCGCGGGAAAAGACGCCTGCGTGTACGGCCCCGCGGACATATGATTTGTATAAACAATGGACTTTTGCGCGATACGGTCAATATTGGGTGTCAATCCGTGTTTGGAACCATAGCAGCCCAAAACATCCTTGCGCAAGGTATCAATGGTCAGCAGTATTACATTTTTCATCACAACTGTGCGTCCAAAAAATTATTGGCTGATGGTTTTCTTCGCTGATTCGACAGTATTGTAAAGCAGCATAGTAATAGTCATCGGGCCGACGCCGCCGGGCACGGGTGTAATCAGGCTCGCTTTTTCTTTGACCGCCTCGAAATCGACGTCGCCGACAAGCCTGTATCCTTTTTTCTTCGTCGGGTCTTCGACCCTGTTAACACCGACGTCGATTATAACGGCACCATCTTTAATCATATCGGCGGTAATAGTGTTCGGCCTGCCGGCCGCGGCTATCACGATATCCGCGCGCCTGGTGTGCTCAGCTATGTTTTTAGTTTTTGTATGACACACCGTTACGGTCGCGTTGCCCGTCGGCGATTTTTGAATCAGCATATTGGCGATTGGTTTGCCCACAATATTGCTTCTGCCGACTACTACAATCTCTGCTCCTTCGATTTTTACACCGCTGCGTAACAGAAGCTGAATAATCCCGTGCGGCGTGCACGGCAGAAACGCCTTTTCACCGACTACCATCCTGCCGACGTTGACCGGGTGAAAACCATCTACATCTTTTTCGGGATTGATTGCCAAAAGGATTTCGCTCTCGTCGATGTGTTTCGGCAACGGAAGCTGAACAAGTATTCCGTGAATTTTGGAATCTTTGTTGAGCTTATTTACCAGTGACATTAATTCCTGGCGACTCGTGGTCGCAGGCAGCCTGTTATCATCGGAATATATGCCGATTTCCTCGCAGGCTTTTTCTTTCGCGGTGACATAAGATTTCGACGCCGGGTCATCGCCGACAAGCACGACCGCCAGACCCGGCACAATTCCCTTTTTCTTTAGCTGCTCGACCTCGGCCTTCAGCTCGGCCCGCATATCAGCCGCGACCTGTTTGCCGTCGATAATCCGTGCCGTCATTGCAATCCCTTACAAAATACAAAAAATCAAAACAGGCCCTGCACCTTGCCGGTTTTGACGTCCACATCAATCCGCCTGAACGCGGGGTCCGAACCTGTGCCGGGCATCAGCTTAATCGCACCGGCCACCGGCACGATAAATCCCGCACCTTTATAGACCATAATATCCTCGATTGGCAAGGACCAACCTCTCGGCCTGCCTTTAACATCAGGCTCGTGCGACAGGCTCAGATGCGTCTTGACCATACACGTACCGAGATGGTCGGCTTCGGGATCGGCCTCGTGCATCTTCGCTTTTTTCAGCGCTTTATCAGTATAAGTAACTCCGTCGGCTCCGTAAACTTCTTTTGCGATTAATTCGATGCGCTTGCGAAGCGGGGTATGCAAATCGTACAGGAATTTGAAATTATTTTTTCGCTCGCACGCGTCAATCGCCGCTTCAGCCAGCTCGATTGCGCCTTCGCCGCCCTTGAGCCAGTGCTGCGAAAACGCGGCTGTCGCCCCCTGCTGCTCGGCAAACCTTTTTACCATCGCGACTTCATCTTTGGTGTCGGTATAAAATCCGTTTATACAAACGACCGCGGGTATGCCGCTCTTTTTGACCGTTTCAATATGTGCCGCGAGATTTTCACATCCTTTTTCCAG
>JBBABK010000087.1:0-7752 GCA_041657685.1 Phycisphaerae bacterium
TAATAGCCGCAAGCAACGGTTCCTTCGGCACGACGCCCGCGCGATAGAGAATTTCTCCCAAGTGTTTGCTTTTTTTCGCCATATCTTCGGTGCCTTATAACCCCAAGCCCCACTTTGTTTAAATTATACCACAATCGAGCGGCCCAGTCAAACCCACGAGGAGCTTAAATAACCCTTCTTAACAAATCCAAAGCGGCGTTTGCAGCTCTTTTTCGGACGCTCTCTCGGTCGCCCGAAAATTGATACTTCTGCGTTCGCGTTTCTCCTTCCCCGGCCGCGCTTATATAGACAAGCCCGACGCTTTTATCGGCTGTTGACCCGACCGGCCCGGCTATGCCTGTTATACCGAGTGCGTAATCAGCTCCGGCTCTGCGTCTGGCCCCCTCGGCCATAGCCGCCGCGACCTCCGCGCTGACCGCACCTTTTTTTTCGATTAAACCCGGCTCAATTCCCAATTCCCGAATTTTCACATCATTGCTGTAAGCAACCCAAGCGCACAAAAAATAATTGCTCGCCCCAGGCACATCGGTCAGCAACTTGCTTATAAGGCCGCCGGTACACGATTCCGCTACTGCGACCGTCTTATTTTTCTCGGTTAATTCGCGACCGACCGCCTCGGCAAGGCTGCTCTCTTCATCGGCAAAAACAATATCGCCGAGAATTTCTGCAATTTCCCGCTGCTCTGTTTTTGCTGCTGAATCCGCCTGAGTTTTGTCATCCGCGGTCGCTATTATGTGCAGTGTTATTACGCCGTCGCGAACGGTTATGTTCACCAGCGGCTCGCGTCCGCGCCGCATCCTGTCGCCAAGCAGCTCGGCGATATTAGATTCGCCCATTCCGTAACATTTCAGCTTTCGTATCGCGATGGCTTTTCTGTTTTTTAATTTTATCAACTCCGGCTCAACGGTCTGCTCGTACATCAATTTCATTTCAACCGGAACGCCCGGCATCGCGAAAAAGAGCTTTCCATTATCAACGAGCATTATCCCCGGCGCCGTCCCGGCCTGGTTTTTAATAACCTTTGCGCCTTGTGGAATGTAGGCCTGTATAATATTGCGCTGCGGCATCTGTTTGCTTAGCGCGGAATAAAATTTTTCTATATCAGCAAGTGCCTCTTTATTTAACACAAGTTCTCTGCCGCTGTACGTGCTCAGCGTCTGTCTTGTGATGTCATCATCAGTAGGGCCGAGTCCTCCGGTAATCAAAATCACATCGCTTTTTTCCGCCGCCGTTCGAAATGCCTCGACGATATTTTCCGCAACATCGCCGACTTTATAAATCGCGGTTATTTCTATTCCGACAGCCAAAAGTTTTTCACACAGATATACCGAATTGGTATCGATGCCGTAGCCGTTAAGCAGTTCATTCCCGATGCAGACTATACTTGCTTTTTTCATAATCAAGATGTTATCCCGCCCCTTTCGATTCGTCAATTTTTTCTTGTTTTTTTGGCCAGTGACCATTACTATACAATTTGAGGACGTTTCTTAACTTAAAAATAGGGGACAGGAATAAATGGCAATAATAGGTTTGAGGAGAAATCAAGCGGCCTATCTGTTGCCATTCATTACTTAGGAGTGGTAAATCATGAATAAAAAAAATATCTGCATTATCCTGTCATTATTTTTATTCATCTCTGCTGCTTCCTTTGCAGATAAGATTTCATCGCTGATTGACGACTTAGGCGACTGGAATAAGGACAAAGCAAAACAAGCATCAGACAAATTGGCTGCTATTGGCAAACCTGCGGTTCCTTTCTTAATAAAAGCTCTTGAAAGTAACAGTAGAAATAAGAAACGCTATGCCGCAAGGGCATTGAGAAATATCGGCCAGGATGCCTCTGACGCCATACCTGCCTTATCAATTCTCCTAAAAGATAACGATGCCCAAGTAAGAGAATATGCAGTTGAAGCGCTTGGGCAAATGCACGACCAAGCAGAAACGATGATAGTAATTTTACAGAATGCTATGGCCGATTCAAATAAAGATGTCCGCAGTAAAGCAATAATGTCAGTATTAACTTTGAAAAAACATATAGAACAAACAAAAAACCGGCAGGAAGATGTTGTTATAAACGAATCACATGGAGAATCAACAAAAGCTGTAAATAGCGATACCACCGAGTTAAGACAAGAATCCAGGGAATATACTGAAACCGAACCTGTTAAAGCCACAGATACAGATATCATTGTTGATGCAGGGAAACCAGTTCACAGCCAAAATAATATGAATAAAATGTTAGATCTTGAAATGAAAGTTAACCAAAAGTATAGCGGCTCCAGCGATGATATAGATATATCATCTAACTCACATTTATCGGATAATAACAAAATTGGAGAAAAGAAAAAAGATGCCAATAAAATTCACATAGAAAATGGCACGTTAATAAAAAAACCAAACTGGTGGTTTACCCCACAAAAGTTTGGCCAATATGAAGTCAAACCTGCACTCATTGGATTAATAACTATTCTCATTCTTTTGATGATTATTTTTTGTATTGCAATTAAAAAAACTCATGACGGGATTATAATATTTTTTTATAGTTACTCAGATCTATTTTTTAGCGTCTTGCCTATCATAGTTGGTATTGGATTATGCGTGGTTTTAGAGTTTCATTCTAATAACGAAGAATATACTTCTATATGGTTAATATATCTGGGCATTCTATGTTCATTTTTATATAATTACGTAAAAGCTTTTATAGATAATTGGAATAGGAAATTCTTAGCTTTTTGTGTTGGTACCAGCAGAAATATAATAATATTTATATTACCAGTTATTCTTCTTCTATCTTTTTTAGAAATGGCTGCGGAAAGAAGTGAAAGAGATTCACCTTTTGGGAAAATAGTTGCGGTCTTAGTCTTTATAAGTTCAATATTATTATTACATAGCCTCGTTGGAACAATGAGATATCAATTAAGAAGCGAAGAAGAATATGAAACATGTTGTAATGGTGAAGCAAATGAAAATCCATCAGAGTCTGATCGCTATTCAGATACCAGTAGCGAAGTATCTCCATATGTCATTCTCGGAATTCCTACAAACTCTACTATAAATGAAATTAAGGAAGCTTACAGAAAACTATCACAACAATACCACCCAGACAAAGTTGCTCACCTTGGACCTGAACTGCAGCAAGTTGCGCATGAAAAGATGAAAAAAATTAATCAGGCATATGAATCTCTTACTCAACAAGTTTAATGTGTATCAATTGTAAAATAAAGGCGCCAGGCACATCTTCTATGTAATCAGTTATTATTACTATAATTTAATCACCGCCTTTATTACGCCGTCGCGGTATGCTTCGACCAGCTCGAACGCGTCAGCGGTTCTTGCAAGAGGAAATTTGTGCGTGAGCATAAAATCGATTTTTGCCAAGCCGGATGTTATCAGCTTAATCGCTTTTTCATCGCAGCGGTTCTGCCTGCGAATATTCAAGAGCGTGATTTCTTTTCGCCGGACGGTCTCTGCGGTAAAACTGAATTTATCAAATTCCGGGATTCCGACAATTGCCAGAATCCCGCCCGGCCGAAGCACCCGCACCGCCTGGTCAATCGTGCTCTGCTGCCCTGCGCATTCGAGCGCAACATCCACTCCGTTAGGCTCGTGTTTTGATATTCCTTCAATTACGTCCTGCTCATCGGGATTGCCCGCCCATACCGCGCCGTGCTCTTTTGCCGCTTTGATTCTCGCAGGGATTTTTTCAGTGATATAAATCCGCTGCGCCCCTGCCGCTTTAGCTGCGACCATACAGCTCAATCCGAGCGGCCCCGCCCCGAAAATCGCAGCCGTATTTCCATTTTTAACGCCAGCCTGCTGAACTGCGTAAAGGCCGATTGTAAACGGCTCGCACAAAGCTGCGATTTCAAGGTTCATTTTACCGGAAACATTAAACAGGCTTCTTTCGTTCATCACTATATATTCGCACAGACATCCCGCACCTTCGCCGGGCGTACCGAGAAATTTCAGATTCCGGCAGGTATTTTCCCTGCCCATTTTGCATTGCTCGCACCTGCCGCAGTTTTGCGCAGGATTAACGGTAACTTCATCTCCGACTTTTACCCTGGTGACATTATTTCCAATTTGTTCGACAATTCCGCTGCACTCGTGTCCAATGCGATACGGGAATTGTACTTTGTTCGTGCCGATTCGCCCCTGTGTGTAATAATGCACGTCGCTACCGCACACCCCCACCACTTTAACACGCACTAAAACGTCGTCGTCATTTTCGATTTGCGGTTTGGGCAGTTCCGCAATCTCAAGTCGCCTGATAGCTGTAAGCTGAACCGCCTTCACGAAAATGCCGCCTAAACATTAAACCTGAACAATATCACGTCCCCGTCCTGCACGATGTATTCCTTGCCCTCCAGTCTCGCCTTGCCCGCCGCCTTGACTGCCTTTTCGTTGCCGAGTTCTTTCAAATCCGCCAGCTTCATCGTCTCGGCCCGGATAAATCCCCGCTGCAAATCCGAGTGAATCTTGCCCGCTGCTTCAAGCGCGGTAATACCTTTTTTAATAGGCCAGGCACGCGATTCGGTCGGCCCCGCCGTGAGAAAACTAATCAGCCCCAGCGCCTCATAGCAGCAGTTGACAAATTTGCTGGTCGTCGATTCGGTAATCGATAAATCCTTCATAAACTCCGCCCGGCTTGCTTCGTCAAGCTGTGACAATTCGTACGCTAATTTCGCGCATACCTGCACGGTCGGGATATTCTCATCAACGGCATCGCCGAGTTCGATTTTTTCTTTCAATTGATTTTCACCGACGTTAATCGCAACTACCATCGGTTTGCTCGTCAAAAATCCTAACTGCCTAATTAATTCCCGCTGCTCGTCATTTTCAATCCCGGAGCTGATTGGTTTTTCCTGCTCTAATACTGTTTGCAATTTCTGGAAAAGCTCAAGCTCGGCCTTTTCCTTTGTCTGTCCCTTGCCGGGCTTTTTCAACTGCTTTTCGAGATTCTCGATTCGCTTGGCGACCAGTTCCAAATCCGCCAGCAGCAGTTCAGTTTTTAATTCAGTAAGTTCCCCTGCCGGGTCAGCCTTTCCCGCGACCGAGTCGTCCTCGAACGCCCTGACCACAAGAACCAGTAATTCAGCCGTTCGTAACTGCAGCAAGTATCGTCTCGCCGCCGCCCTGCCGTGTTCATCGGTAAAATTGAATCCCGGTACGTCGAGACAGTTTATCGTCGCCAGTGTGATTTTTTTTGATTCGTATAACTCCGTCAACCAGTCGACTCTTTCATCCGGCACCGCCACGACCGCTTCCTCAATCGCGCTGGCCCCAGCCTGCGGCAGAGCCTTGCCGCTAATCGCCGATACCAGCGTGCTCTTACCCGATTGCATCAATCCGATTACCGCTGCCTGCATTACTGCTCCTTATTCGTAAGCACTGTTGCCGTGACTGTCATACGCGACTATTGCCGGGAAATCTTCCACCTGTAATTTTCGAATCGCTTCCGTACCCAAATCCTCGTACGCGATAACCTCGGCCGATATTATTTTCTTACTAAGAACTGCCCCGGCTCCGCCAATCGCCGCAAAATGAACCGCTCCATATTTTGCCATTGCATCGCGCACCGCTTTGTCACGATACCCTTTGCCAATCATCCCTCGCAGGCCTCGCTCAATCAGGAGCGGGCTGAACGCATCCATTCGCGATGAAGTCGTCGGCCCCGCAGAACCGATTATCCTGCCCGGCCTTGCCGGTGTCGGCCCAAGAAAATAAATGACCGCACCATCTAAATCGAACGGAAGAAACTTGCCTTTTTTGAGCGCGTCGCACAGCCGCTTATGCGCCATATCCCGCGCGCTGTAAATAATGCCGCTAATCAAAACTTCCTGGCCGGCTTTGAGCGCACGCACCGCCTGCTCACTTAACGGCGTCTGCAATCTTATAATTTCGGTACCATTCATTAACGGGCGCCCTTTCAAGACAATACAATAATATATTGCCGCCGCGGGCTGTTTGAAAGCATAAAAAAAGCTGCGGCACAAACCACAGCTTTTTAATTCTCAAAATTAAGACGAACGATTTACGCCTGTATATCATCAATCGTCACCTGCAGGTATTTCTGCCTGTGGCCGATGCGCTTCTTGCTGGCCTTTCTCCTGCGAAAATACATCGGGTACAGCTTTGTCCCTTTTACGACCGAATCGCCCGCCGTCGTGCTGAAAGACGCCACAACCTTCGCCCCGTCAATATAAGGCGTACCGATTTTGACCTTGCCGCCGTCACTGACGAAAAGCACCTTGCCAAGTTCGATATTCTCGGCGTCCGGCTCGACCTCGGTCAGCTCGATTTCAATTGTATCGCCCTTGGCGACCATATACTGTTTACTGCCCTGTTCGATAATCGCGTACATCTACTTCTCCTGCATAAAATCCAAAGCACAGGAGTATACGCTTTCGAACCACCCGTGTAAAGTGCAAATTCGCACAAATTTTCTGTATTTAAAGCCGCCGCCGCGTTAAAATCTACCCGATTTACAGGAGCCGATATGCAAATTGCGATGATTAACGACAGGGTCATACCGTACGAGCAGCTCGAACCGGCATATCTCGACCGGGGTCTTTATTTCGGCGACGGCGTTTACGAGGTGCTGCGAAGCTACAACGGCAAAATTTTCGCCCTCGACGAGCATATGAACCGTTTTTCCCACAGCCTGGCAGCCATCGGCATCGAAACAGTTGACGTTAATGATATCCGCGACCACGTGCTCGACGCGTTCAAAAAATCAGAGATACGAAACGCAAGGATTTACTTTCACATCACCCGCGGCTCATCTTCCCGCAGCCATAGCTGGCCCGACGATATTAAGCCGAATTTTTTTATGACCATCACCCAGCTCGAGGATTCCGGCAAAGTAAAAGCAAATGGAATAGCTGTATCGACCTATCCCGACCTGCGATGGAAACGCTGCGATATCAAATCGCTGAACCTGCTCGCAAATGTGCTCGCGTATCAGGACGCGAAGAAAAAAGGCTGCGACGAATCAATCCTCGTAAATGATGCAGGTTTTATTACCGAAGGCTCCAGTTCCAGCTTCTTCGCAATTATTAACGGCTCGCTTCGCACTACCCCGCTAACTTCGAACATCCTTCCGTCGATTACAAGGGGCTATGTCCTCAAAGCTGCCCAAAGCATCGGTGTACCGTTCGAGGAAAAATCCATAACCACAGAACAGGCCAAATCAGCCGACGAATTATTCATAGCCGTGACAACTAAAGACATTGTACCTATAGTAAAGTTTGATGATGTTAGTATATCAGACGGCAGGCCCGGCAAAATCACTGCAAGATTAATTGAGCAGTTTAAACAATATACTTGAAAAAGTGTTTTTTATTCAGTCGGTTTGTTATTCAGAAATGTATTGCGAGCCGATGCTAAAGGCAGACCCGCCGCCGGCAGAGTAAACCAGAACGTTGTCCCCACGCCCTCCTGCGATGATACGCCGATTTGCCCGCGGTGACGCTCGACAATCTTTTTACACAGGCTAAGTCCTATTCCCGCTCCCTTGTGCTTATCCTGCGTATGAAGGCGTTTGAACATCGCGAAAATCATCCTGAAATCTTCCCCGGAAATACCGATGCCGTTATCCTCGATTTCAACCTTTACCATTCCCTCCTGCTGCATCGTCGCCGAAATTTTAATCACCGGCCTTTTCCCCTCTTTTTGATATTCCAGCGCGTTGGATATCAGGTGGCGAAGCAGCAAATGCACCTGTGAGGCGTTCACGTTGACCTTCACAGG
>JBBABK010000088.1:0-7570 GCA_041657685.1 Phycisphaerae bacterium
GGGCGGGGCATTCGGCTGCCACAGAAATATCCGGCTGAGCTTTGCGTGCTCGAAAGAACAAATCGCAAAAGGAATTGACAGGTTGGAAAAATGGCTGAACTCTTAAACGAGAAGAAACACACTTTTAGCGGCTGGCCTATGATTGTTGCGTGGTCGGCGATGATAATTTTTGCGCTGCACTCGAGCACCCGTATGGTTGCGGCCGGCGATACGTGGGTCGCGATGGCGTGCGGCAGACATTTTATAAATCACGGTGTCGATACGGTCGAGCCTTTCAGCGCGTATTCACACAAGGCCGGCCCGACACAGGAAGAAGTCGCCAAGTGGCCAAAGTCTGCGCAGTGGATTACGAACCTGGTCGGTCTTGAAACCGTAAAAAAAATTCATCCGACCGGCTGGGTAAATCAAAACTGGCTGACGCACGTGATGTTTTACTGGCTGACGCACGATTCGCCGGTTGCGGACGCTGACACATATTCGTTCGACACCCTTGTTTACTGGAAGGTCGTGTTGTATATCATCGCTGTTATCTGTATTTATTATACGGGGCGAATCCTCGGAGCGAATCCCGCACTGTCGGCGCTTCTGGCGTGCTTTGCCTTGTTTACGGCAAGGTCATTTCTTGATATTCGGCCCGCCGGTTTTTCGAACATGCTTGTCGCGGTATTTCTGCTGATTCTCGCACTGGCGACTTACCGCAATATTTTGTATCTCTGGCTGACGGTGCCGCTGGCCGTGTTTTGGTGCAACGTGCACGGCGGGTACATTTATGTCTTTATTATACTGGCCGTGTTTTTCGGTTTGCATTTGCTCGCGCGCATTCCAGCAAGATGGACGACGACGCTTTACAGCATCGCTGCGTGGCTGGCCATTTATTATATGAGTCTAAAATT
Source organism: Phycisphaerae bacterium (assembly GCA_041657685.1). Taxonomy (GTDB): domain Bacteria; phylum Planctomycetota; class Phycisphaerae; order Sedimentisphaerales; family Anaerobacaceae; genus JBBABK01. Next base: position 894 of record JBBABK010000088.1, read on the forward strand.
CCTCACTTATAAACCGGTCGGATATAACAAATATATATTCGAGGGCGTTACGGTACACAAGGATTTGCTGCTGCATTTAGTTTTGCTGCTTGGTTTCGGCAGTATTTTGCTGTTGCTTTTATCCAACATCAAAACTGAATTGTTCTACGGTTATCACATCGTATCGACTGTAATAGTAGCAATGTGGAGTTTCACAAGATTTCTCAGGCCGCCGCAGATTCAGCATTTTCCCCAAATCTATATCAATATGGTACAGGAGCATATCTCCGGCGCTCAGTTTGCATTTATGGCAAAAGTGCTTGTAGTTACTTGCCTTGGGCTGCTGCTGATAATGCCGAAAGATAAAATACTGCGTTTCTCCACCCGTAAGATTGCGCACGTCGGCGGAGTCGGATTTGTTTCATTTATCGCGTGCCTTATATTCAATCCGTTCCACCTGACCAATTTCACTCATACTTTTGAAATCAGCGTCAGCAAACACGCGGAAATGTGGCGAACGGTGCACGAGTGGCACCCGGCTTTTTCGTGGAGCAATCCCGTGGGTACCGGTTTTCCATTTTTGATTATGACAACGCTAATCATCGGATTAGGTTTTTTCTGGATTTTCAGCCGGTATATAGCGACAAAAAAGCAGGAATTACTGAATAAGCCGGGCTACGCTGAGGCCCTGAATCTCGCCTTCGGCTGCACGCTGCTGGTTTTTGCCTGCTATATTATTTTCGTCAGTTTTTCCTTCATCACGGTAATCAGCGGGTTTTTTATAAGCGTATTGTTTGCCGGTATAATACTTCTCAGCATCTTTGTTAATATCCATTTGATATACGCGCTGGTGCCTGTAATTTTGATTCTTTTTGAAATTACCAGGGCCTACGCCAAAAACAGCGTTGTAGTTTATCATGGAACTTATGTTTATCCATTTTTGATAATACCTGTCTATGCAGGCCTTTTTGCGGCTGCGCGACTTTTTTCCAAACGGCCCAGGTATAAAGGCGTTAATATTGTTTTTGCTGCGATAGCGGCTGTTGCGGCAGCGGTGTTAATGATTAAATTTGTAAAGCCCAATCCTCTTAATATTAAAACCATCTCCCAGGCCGGCGGAGTTTGGGATTATATAATGCAGTACTGGAATATAATCCGGCCGTGGCACCCTGCTTATGAATCCAATTTAGATTCTATTACCGCCGCTTATGACAGGTATTTGTTCAGAGGGCTGTATATTATCAATATTGTCGCTTTGGGTTTATGGTTCCTTGTTCCCATCGTTAAGAAATATTTCACAACAAAAAAAGCCGGCGAGGAACCATCCGGCCGGACTGAATACAACAGTCCCAAATTCGATTTGGTTTATGTGGTTGTCGCAATGCTCACGGTCTATATGGCCATCGCAAGCAGGCGATTCATACCCATAGCGGCTTTCGCAGCTTGCCCGGTTATAGCGATGCTGATAAGTCAAATCGCGCGGACTGTCTCTGCGACATACAGTTTTCCTGAAAACGGGAAATTCGCCGTACGGCTGATTCCAAGGATTTATCAGAATTTGATAATGGTATTTATGACCATATTGCTCGCGGTATTTACAATCTGGTTCGGGTTCAAATTTAAAACTGTTTACCTGGACCCGTGGCCGATGGATTATAAACTTGACTCTGTGTTTATGCGAATGACGGCTTCTCACGCGAAACCTTTTTATGTTATGGATTTCGTCAAAGCTAATAATCTATCCGGCAAAATGTTTAATTACTGGACCGAAGGCGGATTCATCGCTTACGGTCAGACACCGGACCCGAACACCGGCAAAACGCCCCTGCAGTTATTTATGGACGGAAGAGCGCAGGCTGCATATCAGCCCGAAGCATTTAAAAGATGGCAAAAAATTATGACCGGAACAAGAGTCGGCGAAAAAATAACAACGGAGGCAAATGCCAGAGGCCAGCGCAATCTTACGGCAAAGGAATATCAAAAAATAGGCCAGGCTCTGAGCAATGAATTCAGAAAAGAAAACGTCTGGGTAGTTCTGATGCCGCTGAACGTCAAAGGTGATATAATTATCGAGAGCATGAAAACGAACCCGGAATGGGTGTTGGTATTTTATAACGACAAAGAAAAATTATGGGTCGATTCCACAACCAAACAGGGTGACGCTGTTGTAGCAAAAATGCTCAACGGGATATTAAAATATCCCGATGAGTTTTCGAGGCGTTTGTCGCTGGCTCATTTTATGCTGACGCGGGAAGATTCACCCCAGGTAATTCAAAAGGGCATAGAATACGCAGCGTCCGCACTCGAGCTTAATCCCTGTCAGCAGGCGATGTACGAATTGGTGATGCAAGGAAGAACGCATACGCCGATAGTAGGCACCATAATCAAAAAATATGTGGACGATTTTATTGAAAATGAAGAAAAATATAAGAAACAGAACGGCTATATACAAAGACTCGCCGCGGCCGCACAGGGCGCAGGTTTTTTGGCAAACGCTATAGGCGACAAGCAGGAAAGAATCAAATACCTGGAAAAAATTCAGGCGTGGCCCGTTGAGGCGGCGAAGATAAATGAGACAATGATATGGTAAACAGCTTTACAGGCCCAGACATAAAGACAAACATAAAAAAGCCTTCTTTAAGTGTTTTTTTTCCGTGTTATAACGAACAAGCGAATATCGAGCGGGTTGCAACACAGGCGCTCGATGTTCTGAAAAATACCACGGATGATTACGAACTGATACTCGTCAATGACGGAAGCCGGGACGGGACCGCCCAAAAGGCTGACAGGCTCGCGGCTGAAAATAAATTTGTAAAAGTTGTACACCACGCGACCAATCTCGGTTATGGTGCGGCTTTGCAGAGCGGTTTTAAGGCGGCGACAAAGGAATTGGTGTTTTATACGGACGGGGACGGTCAGTTCGACATCAGAGAGATGCCGCCGCTGCTTGAGCTGATGGACGAATACGATATCGTAAGCTGTTACCGGATAAACAGGCAGGATAACTTAATACGCAAAATCAACGCGTGGTGCTGGACGACACTGGTGAATATCCTTTTCTCAATGCGAATCAGGGACATCGACTGTGCGTTCAAGCTGTACAAGCGGAAAATTTTCGACGAAATTGAAATATCGAGCACCGGTGCTTTGATAGATACCGAGATACTCGCGCGAGCAATCCGCAAGGGGTACAGGGTAACACAGCGCGGAGTGCATCATTATCCGAGAACGGCCGGCGCACAGACCGGTGCGAATATAAAAGTGGTGCTGCGGGCGTTTAAGGAGTTATTCCGTCTGTACGGGAGAATCCGTAAAAGCTCCGGTTAAATTGGATGGCACGTCTTTATAAAATCTCCCGAAACTGGTATTATTGTTCTTAATGGCATCAGATAAAGGCAATCTTTTCGTTTACGGCTCACTGCGTGACCGCAACGTATTTAAAAGCGTCAGCGGTTACGGATTTACACTGAAATTATCACGCGTCGGCGCCAGGATGCTTTATGCAGAGCTTGCGCTGCTGAACGGCTATCGCAAAGTCAGCCCGGACAATGTTTATTATTACGCGGTTCGAGACGATGCTTTTCGGATTGACGGTTATGTAATTTATGACGTACCGGCCCAGGCACTCGATGAAATCGACCGGTATGAGGGTAAACGGTACAAAAGGCAGATTGTGACAGTCGATACGGCCAACGGGCCGGTGAAGGCGCACGCGTACCTTGTGAGCCGGGAATCGATGCGCAAATATTTCGGCGACCGGTTCCATGTAAATCTTATTCACGAATTGTGGCTTCGCAAGCGCATAGACAAATTTCTGAAGAAACAGACTCGGCCTGGCGAACGTTCGCTCGATGCCGAGCTTGAACGCCAGGCAGACCGCGAGCTTCTGGCGACTACCGAACGTGACCTGCTGATTACGCATTACCATAGTGACGCGGTAAGTGATTATTTTCTCGAACACGAACTGAAAAGACCCAGGCCTTCGATAAAATACCTACTCGAAGATGAACTCGCTGTGCCTTTCGTGCAGAATTATCTCGATATGGTTATCAGACAGGTGATGCTTAATCAGCTCGAAGAAAAAATTTACAGCAGGCACCGTTTCGATATCGACCATATCCGCAGCGGCCAGCGATATTACAATCACTCCATCAGCCTTTTGATAGCGATGCAGATGATGAACGCAAACAATCACGCGGTGAACCTGATATTGAAACAGTGCCGTGAAAAGATGCCCTACAAAGAGCACGACCTGATTGATTATGTCAAATACGCAGTTCGCGCGGCCAGGAGCCTGCTGGATGAGCGAGTGGTACACTGGCATCTCTCACGAATAGTTACAAACTTTCATCCCGGTATAGTGCCGCTCGGTGCAGAAATCGAGCTTAGCGACCTTGGCTTTGCGGCCGTTGAGCCGCAGCGGAGCATATATAAAAGGACAGACCCCGTTTATGACGGATTCCGTTATTTCAATGATTTCAAACTGGACGTGCTTACCTGGAAAACGGGAGGCTACATCGACGACCATTCCGGCGCGGCAACTTCCACGAGTGACGGTCGAATGGGGTTTCTGGAACTGGCGCCGGGCCGGTTAAATACGGAAGGCGAAATCTCCCGCCCCGCTACCGCGGACCCGTGGGTTTTGAACAGGCTCATCACGGCAATCGTAACGTTTTACAACATTCGGCCCCACAGCCTGCATCTTTCGTTTCAGCTTATGCGAAGGCAAATCGGAAATCAGCAGCCGCTGCCGCTGGAATTCGCGAAGTGCCTGCTGGCGATGAGCGGCGACCTGAAAAAAGACGAAAGCGGAAAACTGCAAATATCGAGAATGCAGCACGACGAAATCACCAGCCGCAGCCGGGGCGAAGAGCTTGTTTTTGCGCGAACGGGAAGAAGAACCTGGTACCTCGGCGAAGACGAACTTGGCGGCAAGACGCCCCGCCAGGCGACGTCGCACGTGCAGCAGTATAAATTTATCCGATTGCAGAAAGATACCAATTATGAACCGCTGATTCTCTGCCTCAAAGGACTTGGTCTTGCGTATAACCCGGGCGATTATCTTACAGCAGAGCAATTGCAAAACAGCCCGCAGCTGCGAAATGATTATGAAACGTTAAAACAATGGTCGAATGAGCCGGGCGAGATAGACGCAAAAGATATAGACGAATTTATCCGGACAATTCGTGACGGATTGATGATTGAAAAACATGGAAAGCCTGCGCATGAACTGCATTATATAAACTGGGCGATGAGTGCGGCTGAAATGCAACTGAGAAACTTTAACCTGGCGGTCAGAAAAAACAATTCAAAATAGCTATTTAATTTCACCGGCGTTGAATTTTGCGATTGCGTATCGGAGCACTTCCTTGTGGTCGAAGGCGAGATTTTCGGGCAGGAGTTCGATATCGAACCATCGGGCCTCGGCCGCGTCGTCGCCGCCCTTGATTTTTGCAGCGGGTTCTTTAAGAATTCCCGCAAAAACGATTGTTATCTGCCTTCCGCGCGGGTCTCTGCCGCATTTGCCGAAGGTATGAAGCTGGTGCAGCCTTACGCCGGAGAGATTTGTTTCCTCGAAAAGTTCGCGCACAACGGCATCTTCAAGCTCTTCATCAATGCCGATAAATCCGCCGGGAATGGCCCATTGCCCTTTGAACGGCTCGTTGGCGCGTTTTATCAACAGGACTTCCGCACCGCCGGGCTTTAAACTGAAGACGACGGCGTCTGTCGTAACCATCGGCATAGGCCAGTCATAAATGTATTTTTTCTTTTCAGCCATAATAAGTTCCCGTTCTTCGAACAATCGGTCATATCCTAAATGGCTGTTACGGCAAAAGCAATTGCCAAAATGGGCTTTCTGGTTTAGACTTTTACCTGATGGCGGAAAAGCCAAACAAAATTTTGATAATCAAGCCCAGTGCAATGGGTGACATCGTGCTTGCCCTGCCGGTGCTGTCGGCTTTGCGCGAGAGCTTTCCACAGGCTCGGATTTCGTGGCTGGTGCGGACCGAATTCGCCCCCCTATTGGGCGGCCATCCGTATCTCGATGAAATAATCCTCTTCGACCGCAAATACTTAGGCAAGGCGTGGAAAAGCACAAAAGCACTGGGCGCATTGCTCGGTCTGATTAAAAAACTTCGTAAAGAGAATTTCGATTTGATTATTGATTTGCAGGGGCTGTTCAGAACGGCTTCCCTGGGATGGTTGAGCGGCTGTCCGGCAAGAATCGGCACACGAACCGGCAGAGAGTTCAGCCATATTTTTTATACCCGCTCTATAAGACAAGAGCAAAGAACCGTTCATCTTGTTGATTATTTTCTGGATATCGCCAAAGCAACCGGCGCAAATACCGAAAAAGTCGAATTCGTGCTGCCTGCCGATGCAAACGCAGATGGAAACGTGCACAAGCTGCTGGCTGATGAAAAAATCAATTCGAATAATTACTGCGTATTGGTTCCCGGTTCTGCTCATGAGGATAAATGCTGGCCGACGGAAAAATTTGCCGAACTTGCCGATGCGATTGCAAGCAATTTCGGATTTTCTGTAATCGCTGTCGGAAGTGCGGGCGAACGGCAGCAGGCCGAAATAATAAACACACAGGCTAAAACAACCGTTATAAACTTAGCGGGCAAGACGAACATCCCCGTATTGGTTTCACTGCTGCGAGGAGCGAAAATGGTTATCAGCAACGACACAGG
>JBBABK010000089.1:0-3301 GCA_041657685.1 Phycisphaerae bacterium
ATAATAAGTATAAATATATCAGGGCAATGGACGATGAAAAGTGCAGGTATTGTGAACGTTATCACGTAAGGGGAGATGAATTTTTTGATTTGCAGGCCGACCCCTGTGAACTGAGAAATATCATAAACGACCCCAGAAGTGAATTTTATAAAAAAATGCTCAATGAATATATAGCTTCAATCAAGCCGGTCCAACCGGGCGAAAAAGTTCAGTTTGATGATGAGGAACTGGTTAATCAGAGACTGAAATCGCTCGGCTATTTTTGATTCACGTCGTTTGAAGTTCGTCACGCTTTCGCCCAACCATAATAATATTTGTCGGCGCAAGTAAGTATGTATGGCCGGCCAGCCAGCGTAATATCCCAATGTGCGACAAGCCTTTTAGAATATTCGCGGATATCCCGCGAATAAAATGCCCCTGTTTCAGGTGTCGACTGAAACTGAATGATATTCTTCCGATATTTTTGTCGATGCCGGTTATTTCGCCCTGTTTTGTCCCCAAAGCCGCTGAGCGATTTTTATCGAATATCACACCTGGAAATAATTTCTCAATTCCCGCAGCGGTGAACCGCCAGTAATCATTTGGGTATGCGTGCACCTTCCAGCTGAAAGGGCACGATACACAAATTAAACCGTCCTTTTCCAAAAGCCTGGTGAGATTATCAGCCAGTTTGAAGGGCTGTTCGCAATGTTCGATGACTGACAGGCAGAAGATGGTCCTGAATCTCATACCTTTTAACCGGGAATTTATATAATCGAAATCTTTGGTTAGGTCTATAACGATGTCAACGCCTTTTCCATCCGCCATATCAATACCGATGTATTCGTTTTTTTCATCGAATAGAGCTCTCAGATTTTGAGTGTTGCCATAGTCTTTTGAACCGACCTCGAGTATCGGGCCGGTCATTTCACTAAGATGTTGTTTGACAAATAACAGCTGGTTGATATCACCCATCGACCAAAAGCCTTATTGCAAAAGTATTGCCGGATTTAATAAATGAAACGCAACCTTCCCTATAGCACCGCCTTCCATTGTGCATCATAGTCGCCTTTGTCGACAAGTTCCAGAAAAATTTTTGCCATCCGCGTACAGTTAAATTCATCGTGAGCGTGGGCCATACCTGACATCGCGAGACGTTCTCTTTCGTCGTCGTGTTTCAGGTACCAGTCAGCCAGCTCAAAGAATTCTTCTTTTGTGTCAAAATATCTCACGTGCTTTTTATTCTCGAATAGCTTATCTGTCTGCGGTACTCTTCTGGCAAGGACACAGGTCCCGCACGAAATATAATTTGTAAATCTGTCCGAATGGTATAAGTCTACATCATTGGCGATATTTATGCTTAATCCGATTTTCGCTCCGCTTATCGCGTAAAAATAATCCATACCTTCGACCCTCGGCGTCCCGAAAGCGCCGTACAAAACTGCACCGGAAATGCCCCTGAGCCTGGATATGATTTCATATCTTTCACTGTTTCGGCCCAGCCGGGTATGTTCGGGCTTGCCGGTAAATATGATGTCAGCCTTCCATTTTTTCTCCACATCCCATTTCTTTTGTATGTCGGGGTCGCAAATATTGGGCAAAAACGCGCACAGGGGTACCCCTGAATTCTTATATGTCTGTAAAAACCGGCCCGCGCTCGTGGCAATCAGCACATCCGATTTCCTGGCGATTGCGATTCTCTCGGCGTATTCCTCCGGATTAGGGTCTTCATCTCTGGCAACGATTACCGAACGCGGTGCAGCTTCTCTGATAATATCCATAGTTTGCGGGTTTATGTATTTAAGCCCTATCGCTAAAACAATATCAGGATGATAATGCCTCAACTCGTCCGCGAGTATTCGGTTTGTTTTTTTGCGTGCAAAATTGAGGGCGAATCTTTTACTTGGCACAATGCTGGACTGCAGCAGCATATTTCTGTAACTGAACCGGTAAACGTCGCAGCCCGCCCGCTGCAGCCCTTTGACCCACATACGAGGCTGCATCCGAATAGACTTGGTATGCTCGTCTTTGAAGTCGGAAATTATGAATATTCGTTTGGCGTTTTCCACGGTACTTCCTGATTGCTATTTAATCAATTCAGCATAAATATGATTCGCAGGAAACAATCCCGCAAGAAAACTGGATTCATAAAACCGCTGCATTTTCGGCGAGCAGTTTATGACCGGCTCGATTAGACGATTGAGCCAGAAAATGCCTTTCTTGTAAAATCTTATTTTTCTGAGCGCCAGCCTGCTAAAATGAAAGTCGAAATAATAGTCTTTATCGGTTAAGCCTGCCACAAAAAAGTTAAACGTGTCTATGGAAAAAAGTTTTTTGTGGGTCGGGTCGGAGTAGTTTAACCGCGTGGTAAAGTGCGGTACACGCACAATCAGTAAGCCCTCAGGCTTAAGAATACGATGGATATCTTTTAGGAGATTTATGTATTCGATATGTTCGAGTACGTTGTCGCAGCGGACAACGTCGAATTGGTTATCTCCGAACGGCAGCGGCAGGTCTTCAATATTATGCACAACGTCCACGCCGGGCAAATCTTTACAGTCCAGATTTATCCAGCCCGGTTTTATGTTGGACCCGCAGCCGAGGTTCAGCTTTTTTCCCTGTTTGTCAGTTGCCTTTGTATATTCTGCCATTTGCAATAATATAAGGTGGTAATGTTTTGGGCGTTTGCCAGTTCGGCATTGTATCGGTTTTCTTTGATATTAACAATGCCCTGACGGTATCCTTGTAGTACTTTAGGTTAAACGGACAATACTCAATCGCTTTATTTAAGAAATATAACGCAGCTTTTCTTTGGTGCAGCTTAAGATGCTTCCTCGCTATACCGCGGCACAATCTGCCAAGTTTCTTCATTGCCAGCCTCTCTGGCACCACTTTATCTCCTCCGAAGACATAATAGAAGCGTTCCAGGATATTGAGCACTGTGTAGAAGATAATGTCATTTGAATTATAAGTCATACTTCCGACGGTCAACCTTCTTATCACTGTATTCGAAGGAACAAATAAAAATTTTATCTTTGCTGACATTCGCAAAAAAAGCTCTATATCTCCCGCGTTTTCCGCGGACTCATCATGATAAAATCCTCGCAATACATCACTGCGAAAAACCGTGGTGGAAGGCAGGATGTCCGGCATTTTACCATAATAATGTTTTGTTATCGCTCCGGAAAAGTACCGGGATTCGGCTACACCTGTGGATGTTTTGCCGTCGGGAGAATGGTTTTCATATTGACAATATGCAATGCCGTATTCGGGATTGCTGTTTAATGCTCCTAACATTTCTTTCAGATGATTTTCTCTCCAG
>JBBABK010000089.1:3311-7526 GCA_041657685.1 Phycisphaerae bacterium
GTCGTCGTGGTCGAGAAAAGCGGCAAATTCGCCGCTGATTCTGTCAAAGGCGTAATTTCTCGCGCTTGCGCCGCCGCCGTTTTTCTTATAAAAATATTTTACCCTGTCATCCTTTATTTTTTTAATAACTTCTTCGGTATCATCAGTAGAGCCGTCGTTGACGACAAGTATTTCCAAATCATTATGCGTCTGTCGAAGCACGCTTTCGATGGCCTGCTGCACCATCCGGCTTTGGTTGTAAGTGGGAATAATTACACTGACCTTCGGCATACTGACAGCCTAAATACGAAAGCTTTTCAATATCGTGCAAATCTGCTCTACGTCGCTGACAGACAATCGGCCGTAAAGCGGAAGGCAAAGCACTTCCCTGGATACTTTTTGGGCAACCGGCAGATTCGTTGGCGATGATGAAGGCAGGTGTTTATAACATTGAAAATCACTGCAAAGCGGATAAAAGTATTTTCTGGTGAAAACGTTATAGTCTTTGAACATCCCGTAGACATCATCACGCGAACGCCCGAATTTGCGTTTGTCTATTCGTATGACGAAGTAACCGTAATTACCCTTGACGTTTTCAGGCAACGAATTAAAGGTTATGCCCTCGACGTCCTTTAAATTCTCATTGTACGCGGCGGTTAAATAGCGTCTTTTTTCGATTTCATTGTCAACCTCGTTTAATACGAGATTGCCTATCGCGGCCTGTATTTCGTTCATTTTTCCGTTTATGCCGGGCATAACAACTTCTTCTTCATTTTTAATTCCGAAATTCTTCAGAAATTCTATACGTCTTTTCAGATTCGCATCTTTGAATACAAGGGCCCCGCCTTCGGCAGTGTGAAATATCTTGGTTGCATGGAAACTCAGCATTGATATGTCGCCGAAATTGCCTATCGGAGTGCTGTCGATTTCGACACCGAAGACATGGGCAGCATCATAAACGACCCGCAACCCGTAAAGGTCTGCGATTTTCTGAATGCCTTTCACCTCGCACGGATAGCCGAAAGTATGCACCGGCAGTATGGCTGTTGTGGTGGGTGTAATCGCCGATTCGATTTTCTCTGTATCGATATTCATCGTCACCGGGTCGATATCGCAGAACACCGGTTTGATGCCGTTCCATGCGAGAACGTGCACCGTCGCCGGAAATGTGAAAGGCGTAGTGATAACTTCACCCGAAAGTCTCAATGCCTGAAGGGCCGTCATTAAAGCGGTTGTGCCGTTATTAAAAACCGAAACGTAAGGTGCACGTAATTTTGTTTTCAAATTTTGTTCGAATAACTGATGTTGTTCACCGTTATTGGTTAGCCAGCCTGACTTCCATATCTGCTCCAGTATTTTTGTCAGACTGCTAAGGTCCGGCAGTACGGGATGGGTTATATATATAGGCTTGCCGAATGGCTTAGGTTTCCTCAGAGATGCCTGCTTTGTCACCATCGTTAAGATGTTTCGCTTTTGTACCGGCGTATCACTGATTTTCTTCGAGGTATCTCTCATAATTTGCTAATACTCCTTCTTTGTCCCTGTCTTTCACTTTTTTGTTGCGGACATAGATACCCCAGGGTTCAAGGTCATGTGTAACCACTGAGCAAGCTCCAACTGTTGCACCTTCTCCGATACTCACACCGGGCAGGATAACGCTGTTGGCTCCTATGATAGCAAATTTGCCGATATTTACCGGCCCGCTTTTGATATTCCTGTATTTCTCATCTATAGCAGGATTGCCGAAACCCCACCCTGTATAATCATCTGACCTTGTAAACACTCTACAGCCATGAGATATTGCTGAAAAATCGCCCATACTAAACCGGTCGCCGACAATGATAGAGCTGAAGGTGCCGATATGGGTATTATTGCCGATTTTCGTACGGTTTTTCGCATAAATAAAAACGAAATCGTCAATTATTATGTTTCGGCCGAATTCGATGTTATCCAGACCTAAGATTTTCGTAAACTCGAATGTTACTACTCCTGGTATTTTATAGTCAACCATACTTTCCTTGCCTGAATAAATTGACGTCTATAAGTTATTAAGCTATATTAAATCATCAATCTGGAAATAATGATTTAAGTTTCTTTATTTTTTTATGCAAGCGGTTTTTCAATCCTTTTTTGCTTTGCTCAAGCCATAAAAGATGTTCACGGCGTTTTTTTTGGAAATCATCAACTATGCTTCGAATTGCATCGCCCGCCTGCTTTTCCAGCGATGAAGTTACCATCATATATTTGCGTTGAATCTCTTGCCTGTCTTTTTCTATTTGGCTGACGCAATTAATAATTTCTTTGGCAAATTCATTTTTGTTAACCGGTATATACATCTTAGGAACATTTAGTTTTTCCAGCAGCTCCATATTTTTGTAATGACTGCCTAAACTTATAACCGGAACCGCCATCGCAATCGAGAATATCTGGCTGTGTCCTCGCATTGCGATTACAAAATCGGCATATTTATAGAAGGACAAACCTCTATAAATCTTCTCGTCACGCAGGAAATCAAAAAAGTCCCATTGGAAGATATCGTTCGAATTACCGAAATTTTTTCTGATACGGTCTGCTAATTCGATATCGGCACGAACATGCGGAGCCAGGACTATACTGTAATTCTTTTCCAGCAGCAGTTTTATTATTGAAGTTATCTGTATGACAAGCGAGTCCTCATTAAAGCCGCGATTGTGTTTCATATCATTTGCAAGCTGAATTACGGTATAAGGTTTTTTAACAGGCGGTGCATTGTAATCGCAATCAACAAAAAATCCCGGGTCCGGCACTTCGGGAGCATCAATGCCGAACTGTAAAAGTTTTTCTTTTGAGCCGTCATTTCTAACGCTGAAAAAAACAGCTTTTTTCTGCAAAAGACTGATATTGCGAACTATTGATTTGGTTATACCCTTCTCACCGGGAAAGACGTTATAACCCAAACCATAGCAAATAATCGGCACCCTTATTTTTTCTATAAGCTGGTCCGGAATCTGAAGCAGCCATTTATCCTTTGAGCCGTGGATAAGTCCACCTCCCCCTATAAGTAAAAGGTCAGCGGTACCATTCAATCTGTTTACCAGATTCTTGTCAAAAATTTCCTGATGAACATTGAAGGTTTTGAATATAAGCTGCTTAGAAAAATACTTTAGAAAAAGATTTCTCAGGCCCACTGCAAGGGCGTGGTCACCGAAATTGTAATATCTTGCATAGAAATGCCAGACGTTCATAATTTCACTCACACTGATGTACTGCTAATCAGACATTCGACGGCATCCGGCGAAAAAACCGGGATATTTAACTTGTGATATACCTCGCTGCGTTCGGTAAACGAACCGCTTATAAATACGGCAGGCCGGTTTTTTATTAAATCCGGTCTGCTCTGGTTTTGTTTCAGGTAAATGATATCGTCAAAAACATTCAGCCGAAGTTTTGTTAAGGCATCTTTTACTTTTTGGGAATCTTTTGCAAACAGGTGCACTTTTATATCACGGTTAATGCACTGGTAAATAAGCTTTATAATATCTGTATTTACATGACAATCGTTTATTAAACAATTGTCAAAATCAACATAGGCTTGCGTGTATTGCAAATTAGTCTTAAAGCGGTTGCATAGCGCACGGTCCATTGCTATTTTGAAATTGTTGGCCAGCACATTAACCTCCTTGTCCATCGCGTCAAGTATCCCCAGCAGCGGAAGATTAATACCTAAATTTCTGTTTAAACCCGATGAGCCTGCAATGCGTGGTGCCGCTTCGAGAAGAACCGGTTCACAGTTATCTCTTTCTTTGGCCTGAAAAAACCATGGGCCTCTGAACTTTATAGCTTTATTAATTTGTTTTGCCATAGACTGCAGCCGCTCGTTGTTAACAGGATAAGTGCTTACACTGATTCCCGATTTTGTCCGTACTCTTTTTCTCGCACCGGCAAACAGAAGTTTGCCGTGCCTGTCCGTGAAGCAGTCAATTGTATATTCGGGCCCGGGAAGATATTCGAGTATTATCAGTTCCGGGTTCTGCGACAAGTAGAAACATAATTCCTGTTTTGATTTGATAAGCTTAGCCCCGATCGACCCCTGTGATTTTTCAGGTTTAACGAAAACCGGAAAATTACCGCATTGTTCAACATTATCGTAAACTATTGGAGTGCTTACTATATTTTTTAGGTGTTCGTAGGTCAGTTTTTTTGACCTGCATATCCTGCACGTCTCTGCGCCGGAACCAACAACATAACACCCTATTT
>JBBABK010000090.1:0-7507 GCA_041657685.1 Phycisphaerae bacterium
CCCCGCTTAATCCCGACTCGTCGGGACTCGCTCTACCGATTGAGCTATCGGGGAACTAATTTTTCAATCAGCGAAAAAGGTTATTATCGCAATTTTGCGGTTTTTGTCAAGTTTTGTGTCGGGCAATTGTTATGTCAAAAACGGCCGGGACAAAGGCTCGAACAAAACTGGACAAACAGCGGGATTTTCCGTATAATCCGTTGTTTTTCTGCCCGATATAGAATTTGTAAAAGCGGAATTGTTTTATCGGGCCTTATGATATATTTAACCGGGCGGATTTAATGGCCAAGAATATTTTAAAAGTGCCGGGATTCGACATTATCAAGCGAATCGGCACCGGCGCGCGCAGCACGATATACCTGGCTATTGACGAGCACGGCAATCAGGAAGTTGCGCTTAAGAGGGTGGTTTATGAAAACCCGCAGGATGCGAGGATTTTCGAGCAGTGCGAGACTGAGTTCAAGGTCGCGCAGAAAATCGACCATCCGTATGTCCGCAAGTGCTTCAAGCTCCGCAAGAGCAGGAGCATGTTCAGGACGCGCGAGTTGATAATGTCGATGGAATTTCTGTCTGGCAGGACGCTGGAACAGAGCCCTACGCTGAGCCTGGTGGACGTGCTGCTGGTTTTCAGAATGGTAGCCAGCGGCTTAAACGCCCTGCACCAGGCGGGATATATTCACTGCGACATCAAGCCGAACAACATACTCATTAATAAATCGGGGCTGATAAAGATTATCGACCTCGGACAAAGCTGCAAAAGCGGAACGACAAAGGAGCGCATTCAGGGGACGCCTGATTATATCGCGCCGGAGCAGGTGAGGAGAAAGCCGCTGAACCCGCGGACGGATATTTTCAATCTCGGCGCGACGATGTATTGGGCGCTGACCGGGCAGAATATACCGACGATGATTCCGAAGAAGGATAAATTCGGATTGGCAGTCAAACAGGAACGAAGAACGCCGATAGAAATCAAGCCGAAGCTGCCGCAGGAGATTTCAGACCTTGTGATGGAATGCTGCGCCAACGAGCCTGCGGACCGGCCGGGCAATATGATGACGGTTGTGTCGCGGCTGGATGTGATGATTCATAATCTGCTCGGCGACAAGATAAAGAATAATAATTAATGGCCGAATCAATCGTGGAACTTTTGGAAAAGGGGCAGTCGGCCTGTGAGGGGGACAGGTACCGAAAGGGCAACATCATCAACCTGCCCGCCAACTGCACACTGATTGCGACGGGTGACATTCACGGTCACAGGCGCAATTACGAGCGGATTGTCACTTATGCCGACCTTGCCGATAACCCACAGGCGCACGTGTTGCTGCACGAGCTGATTCACGGCGGGGACGAAGACGAACAGGGTGGATGCCTCTCGTACGAGCTGCTGTTCGATGCGATTCGATACAAACTTAAATTTCCCGAGCAGGTACACTTTATAATGGGCAATCACGACACGACTTTCATCAATAACGCCAAGGTGATGAAAAGCGGCAAAGAGATGAATCAATCGCTGCGCGAGGCGATAGACAGGAAGTTCGGAAAAGACAGCGAGAATATAAAGCTTGCGATGCGGCAGTTCCTTTTTTCGCAGCCCCTGGCGGTGCGGTGTGCGAACAGGATTTGGCTTTCGCATTCGCTGCCGGCCGACCGTTACGTGGATGATTTCGACTTTTCGATTTTCGAGCGCAAGCTCAAGGTTAATGACGTGGTCAAGCCGGGCGCGGCATATCTGTTTACCTGGGGCAGGCGAATCAGCAGTGACAATCTTAGTAAACTCGCGAAAAAGTTCGACGTCGATTTGTTTGTTTGCGGGCATCAGCCTCATTCGAAAGGTTACTTCAGGGAGGCGGATAATTTGCTGATACTGGCAAGTGACCATAATCACGGCTGTCTGGTGCCTATAGACCTGTCGCTGGATTATACGGTTGATGAACTAATAGATTCGATTGTGCCGCTGGCGTCAATAGCTTGACAAGCGGGGCGGAGCGGTTATCCTGAGTCACTAAATTTCCATAAATTCTGGACAGGTAAATGACAACCTTTTATTACTGGTTCGGGTCGATTATTGTTGTGGCGCAGGTGCTAAGCGCTGCATTCATTTTGAAAAACGTGCTGTACAGCCTGAACAAATATCGCAGGGACCGCTCGTGGTACAACCCGAAAACGGTGCTGATAGTGCCGTGCAAAGGCATCGATATTAATTTCGAGAAGAACATCACTTCTTTTTATGAACAGGACTTCAGTAATTATCTTTTATGGTTCGTAGTGGAATCGCAGGACGACCCTGCTTATGAAAAGCTGCAAAGCCTGAAGGAAAAGCTCGCATCGAAATCGAAGACGCTCGAATCGAAGATATGGGTCGCGGGAATAACAAAATCGTGCAGCCAGAAGATTCATAATATGCTGTACTGCTGCCAGCGGGTGGCCGAGGATGTGGAAGTTCTGGCGTTCGCTGATTCGGATATCTGCGTGTCGCGCGAATGGCTGAGCCATCTTGTTTATCCGCTTCGCAAAGAAAAAGTGGGCGTTTCGAGCGGGTACAGGTGGTTCGTGCCGAAAAGAAATAATATGGCGACGCTGGCGATGACGGCGGGCAATGCGAAAGTCGCGCAGCTTCTGGGCAACAGCATTTTCAACCAGGCCTGGGGCGGTTCGATGGCGGTGCGGCTCGAGATCTTTCGCAGGCTCGATATGTTCAAAGTCTGGAAGACGGCCTTGAGCGATGATTTGTCACTGGGCGAGGCAGCCAAAAAAGCAAGGCTGCAGGTCGCGTTTGTGCCGGCCTGTATGGTTCCATCTTTCGAAGATACAACGTGGACCAGGGGATTCGAATTTGTCAGGCGGCAGTTTTTGATTACCAAAGTGTTCAGTCCCGGCACGTGGTGGTTCGCTATTTTCGCGATGACATCTTCGGTGGTTACTACCTGGGGGACAATAGCCGTGGCGATATACGCGGTGGCTGCGGGTTCAGCTCATCTGTGGTTTTATATTATGGTACCGAGCGCGGCCGTCGCGAGCCAGTTCGCACGGGCGTGCCTGCGGCAGTACATCGCGAGCAAGCTGCTGCGGGATAAAATCGGGCATATGAAACTCGCGATTGCAAGCGACATTTTATTATTCTGGCTTTGGTCGATAATTCTTTGGCTGCTCATCGCGTCGACGAGCATCGGGCGGACGATTCGCTGGCGGGGCGTACGTTATAAAATGCTCGGGCCTGATAAAACGATTGTGCAGAGAGAAAAATAAAAAGATTCACGGGGGACGGTTTATTTTCTGTTGTTCGGCTGACCCACGAGATATATACAGTTCTTGCCGCTTTGTTTTGCGTCGAACAGGGCCTGGTCGGCTTTACGGAACAGCTCTTCTATCGTCGCGCCGTCGCGCGGGAACGTCGCAAGGCCGCCGCTGATTGTCAGCACGCCTTTGCCGGTCGGGCCGAGCACGCCGAACTGGGCATTTTGCAACTGGCTGCGGAGTCTTTCGGAAATGAAAACCGCTTCTGTGGGATGTTCCGAGGAAGAGCGTCTTTCTGTTCCTTCTCTGCGTCGCGGGTCGTCCCAGAAGATTACGGCAAATTCATCGCCGCCGATTCTGCCTACGACATCGTGTTTTCTGCAGCAGCTTTTTATCAGTACCGCCGCCTGGCGGAGTATGTCGTCGCCGGTGGGATGGCCGTAGGTATCGTTGTAATGTTTGAAATCGTCGATATCAAAGACCAGCAGTGTCACCTGGCGGTCGTTTTCGGCGGCGCGGGCAATAATCTGCGAGCCAAACTCCCAGATGTATCTCCTGTTCTTCAGGCCCGTCACGTCGTCTTCTGTTGCGAGCTTTTCGAGCTGACGGATTTTCTCTGTTATAGCTATTTCATCGATAAGCGAAATTTTTTCGGTTGTTACCCCTGAAGTTTTGACCGATGCGTCGAGCCACTTGTCAAAGTCGTGGGTGACAATCGGGCAAATCAGGTAATCGTCGGCTGGCTGTTTGCCGTCACGGTCGGGCTGAATGAAACTAATCGCCACCGGCTCCTGATACATATGCGCAAGTAAAATGATTTTAGAATTCGGTCTTGCCTTGCGAAGCGATTTTAAAGATGCATCGAGATTTACGCTGCTGCCGGTTATGACGACGGCAATAAGGGCGAAGTCGCGCTGTGAAGCGGCGTCAACTGCATCATTAACGCCGGCGCAAAAAAGAATGTCGGCTGTATCGGCAGATTTTGGATTTACGAAAGCCTTATCCGCATCTCCGACAAGCAGTATTCGCGGTTTTTTAGTTTCGCTTTGGTTTTTCATCTTAAAGTATAACTGCTCAAAGCCGCTATTGTTCGACCTGACTGCAATGAAATCGGCAGTTTAAGCGGGCAGGATTAACGGTTGGGCCGATAAATTCGCGTTGAGGGGTAATTGTTTTTCTGCTTTGGATAATATCGCTTTTAATACAAAATTATTGGGACTGTGCCGCAGAGGGCAGTTTGCTTAGCGTTTCCTCAGCGAGGCGTGTGCGGAAGTTATCGGGATATATTTTGATAAAATCGCTCAGGGCCTGACGAGCGTCCGAGAGCAGTTCATTTTTGCCCACAGCGTCCTGCTGTTCGTATTCTCTCCAGAAGCCGATTTTCAGAAGCGCCAAATCACAAAATGCTGCGATGCCGCCGTCGGTGCCCTCGTATTGTTTGCTCAGGTTTGAATATTCCTCGGCGCGGAGTTTTTCGTCGGCGATTAGCCTGATTTTTTCGAGCAGCACGTTATCTCGCAGCGGGTCGTTAGGCTCCATTTGCGAAAGCAGCCTGTCGAGATTGTAATCGTAACTTTCGGAATAGGGATTGAGCAGCACGAACTCCGCAAGACGGGCCTGTGTGTTTTTGTCCGCGCCGCGGTTTTCGGAACTGAGCAGCTCAGTTAAAGAATTTATCTGGTACTGTAACTGTTCGAGGTCGACCGCGGTCAGCGCCGAGGCGGCGGGCGGTACGAAGATACGCGAAAGCGTCTGGTCGGCGGGCTGCTCAACGGACAATTCTTTTAATTTTTGAGTTACCATCGCGTCGGCCTCGGCCAGCATTGTCCCGGCCTGTTCGAACATTTCCGCTGTGGCCCAGTGCCACGCGATTCTCCAACGCGCTTCAATTGACTCGGCGGAGTTGGGAAACTCGAGATAAAGGCGATACCAGAACTGGCGTGAACGTTCGAAAGGATAGTCACTGTAAAAATGCAGCACTTCGGTATTGCCCAGCCTTTCTATATCGGGGCTAAGTTCGCTGAGAATCGCTTTATAATAAAGAGCGATGTGCATTCGACGGCTTTTGGGCCTGCTCGTGATGAAGCGGTCGTACTGACTGTCAAGCTGCAGTCTTTTTTGCTGGTATCTCAATTCGTCCGGCAGTATCAGCCAGCTCGGCCAGCGGTCGAGACGAAGCTGGGACTGGATTTTTTCTTTGAGCCTGACGCGCAGAGCTATCCGGTCGTCGGTGGGATAAAAAAATCCGGCGAGGTATTTGCGAACACCTTCGTTCATTATTGTTTCGTCGAGAGCCTGCTTTATGCTGTGGTCGTGAAATTCGGTTACTTCCCTTGGGTTATTACCCGCGACCCATAACTGGTAATCAAGCTCGTCGAAACCGACGGTAGATTCGAAAAGCAGCACCGCTGCGATAAGCACAAGCGATGAAGATACAAACACCAGGCCCGGCCGGTACCTCGTAAGATGTCCGATACCGAGTACAATTCCGGAAATAACAAGTCCGTTGAGCCACGCGGAAATCCACGGCGCGAACGAGAAGCCCCATTTAATCGGTTCGACTCCCCGCACGCCGCCGAATATTACCCAGTAGATAAATTGGGGAGCGATGCACAAAGCAATGGCGATAAAGCGTGAGCGAAAACGCAGCGGGCGAGACGCGACGGCGAGACAACTGATTAACACCGCCAACGCAAAGCCTGGAAGAGCGGCGAGGAAAAAGACCGCGAGTATGAATGGAACACTATGGCTGAAACTGCGAAGCTGGGCGGTGAGCATCGGCGCGTATGCGATGATGCCCATCAGCAGTCCGAGCACGAGAATTTGCCAGGGGTATTCGAAAATGCTAACCGGCTCGACGACGAACCGGCCGATGCGCCAAAGTTCGAGGTTTGTTACCAATTCCCAGCGAAACGAAAAAAAAGCACCGGTCATAATTTTTGACCAGAACAGGCAGCACAAGCTGTACGCGACGATGGCGCCAATCCAGCACCAAAATACGTTCCGGTGGCTGTAGCGCAGCGTCGGGCCCACAGACAAAAATGATTTCGGCCCCGCAAGGGGTTTTCCGTTTTGCTTTTCTTCCATTTAGCTTATGCGCCTTTTGCCTTTGTAAGCAAACTAATAGCGGTAGTGCTCCGGCTTGTACGGGCCCTGCACCGGCACGCCGAGATACTCGGCCTGTTCGGGGCGAAGCGTCGTGAGCTTTACGCCGAGCCGGCCGAGGTGCAGCCGGGCGACTTCTTCATCGAGCTGTTTAGGTAATGTATATACTTTGCGTTCAAGCTGCTGCGTCGCGAGCATAATCTGCGCGAGGCATTGATTTGTGAAGCTGTTGCTCATTACGAAGCTGGGATGGCCCGTCGCGCAGCCGAGGTTGACGAGTCGGCCTTCGGCGAGAACGATAATAGAACGGCCTGATTTAAGAGTCCATTTATCGACCTGAGGCTTGATGTTGGTTTTTTTGCAGTCCGATTCTTCGAGGTAGCTCATTTCTATTTCGCTGTCGAAGTGTCCAATGTTGCAGACGATTGCCTCGTTTTTCATTTTTTCCATGTGTTCGCCGCGAATGACGTTGCAGCAGCCTGTCGCGGAGACGAAAATATCGCCTATTGGCACTGCCTGTTCCATCGTTGTCACTTCGTAACCTTCCATCGCGGCCTGCAGCGCGCATATCGGGTCGATTTCGGTTATCAGGACTCTTGCGCCGAGCCCCTTCATTGACTGCACGCAGCCTTTGCCGACGTCGCCGTAACCGCAGACGACAACGACTTTGCCGGCCATCATAATATCGGTTGCACGTTTGATTCCGTCAGCCAGCGATTCGCGGCAGCCGTAGAGATTATCGAATTTAGATTTTGTCACCGAGTCATTGACGTTAATCGCGGCGAAAGGCAGTTCGCCGGTCTGCTGCAATTTATACAACCGACCGACGCCTGTGGTTGTCTCTTCTGAAACGCCGCGGATATTCGAAACAACGCTTGTCCATCGAGTTGGATTATCCGCGTAGTTGGCGGCGAGGCGATTCATTATGATTTGGAATTCTTTATTACTATATTTTTTATCGAGCAGTGACTGGTCTTTTTCGCACTTCATTCCCTGGAACACATAAAGCGTGGCGTCGCCGCCGTCATCGACAATCATATCCGGGCCTGAACCGTCGGGCCAGGTGAGAGCCTGCTCGGTGCACCACCAGTAATCTTCGAGCGATTCGCCCTTCCACGCGAACACCGCGGCTGAGCCTGCCTTGGCGATTGCGGCAGCGGCGTGGTCC
>JBBABK010000091.1:0-7501 GCA_041657685.1 Phycisphaerae bacterium
GAAGATTACCGGTATGATTTTGTCCTGTTGAAGTACGCTCCTGACAGCAACCAGCCTGTTGCCGTTGCCACCTACAAAGGCCCGTTTAGCGGTATCTTTATACCCGGCATAGTCTCTGCCGACAGGTCGCATGATGTGTTTGTTGCCGCGTCTTCTCTCGGCGGATTCCTCGCGGTCAAATATTCCCAGTGCTGCGAAACGGCAGATTTCGATTGTGATTATAAGGTGAATACATTTGACCTCGGCTGCCTGTCTGATGAATGGCTTTCTCAAATCTTGCGAATGGATATGGCGCCGCCCGGCGGTGACGGTTATGTTGATTTTCTTGACTGGTCTGTGTTTGCAGGTTCCTGGTATTCTCAATTCGGCATGACAAATTACAACTCTGCATGTGATTTAGTGCCCGATGGAGTCATCGACCAGTTCGATTTGATTGTTTTTATCGAAAATTGGCTCGATACCGGTTTTGACTATCTATGGGCGGATATTTATCCGCAGCCGGACGGCGATGGTGTCGTGGATATTTACGATTTCGCACTGTTTGCACAGCAATGGATGGCGGAATATTAGCCGACAGCGGATTCTCACCATAATGTCAAAAATAGTTCCGATAATCACCCTCTCACAGGTTGATGCATAATTCCGGATTTTGGCCGAAAAAACCGGCTTGATGCCCGAATAAACAGAAAGTGTAGCCTTGCTTTTGTCGATACTATCTAAGCTGGCCGGCTATTACGGCATCAAATCGAACAATGCCGACCAATATCGATATATAGAGATGTAACCGGATGTTATACTATGTGTCAAAAGTGCAGGTTTTTCAGTGCTTTGACATAATGGCAGTCGGATTTATAATGCAAACGACCTTAATTGCATCTATTCGATGAGGGCTTATTGGAACAGTATTTGCTCCTAATGAAGCGTTACTAACGCAATCATAAAAATGAATCGAGGATAAAAGATGTTCGAGCGTTTTACAGATAGAGCAAGAAAAGTAATGGCGCTGGCCAATCAGGAAGCACAGCGTTTCAACCACGAGCATATCGGCACCGAGCACATCCTGCTGGGCCTTGTCAAAGAAGGCAGCGGTGTTGGCGCTACCGTGCTGAAAAATCTCGAAGTCGATATTAAAAAGCTTCGGCTGGAGGTCGAAAAGCACGTTAAAAGCGGGCCTGACCTGGTGACTATGGGCAAGCTGCCGCAGACACCGCGCGCTAAAAAAGTAATTGAATACGCAATCGAAGAGGCACGTGCACTGAATCATAATTACGTCGGGACCGAGCACATCCTGCTCGGCCTGCTTCGCGAGACAGAGGGCGTTGCCGCCCAAGTGCTGATGGGTATAGGGCTAAAGCTCGAAGAAGTCCGTCAGGAAGTTTTGAACCTGCTCGGAGCGGGCGTTGACAGTGAACCCGGTGAAATCGGGATGAAGATGGGGCCGACCGCTGCAAGACCGAAGTCCAAAAGCAAAACGCCTGCCCTCGACAGTTTCGGACGGGACCTTACCGAGTTGGCGGCCAATAAGGAGCTTGACCCTGTAATCGGAAGGGCAGATGAAATCGAACGGCTTGTGCAGATTCTTTGCCGCCGAACGAAAAATAACCCGGTACTGCTCGGTGAAGCGGGCGTCGGCAAAACGGCTATCGTCGAAGGCCTGAGCCAGCAGGTAGTAGGCAAGGAAGTGCCCGAAATACTGAAAGATAAACGCATCGTCGTGCTCGACCTTGCGATGATGGTCGCCGGCACTAAATACCGCGGCCAGTTCGAGGAAAGAATCAAGGCTGTGATAAATGAAGTACGGCGAGCGAAAAATGTGATTCTGTTTATCGATGAACTGCACACACTGGTCGGTGCAGGCGGGGCGGAAGGTGCGATTGACGCATCGAACGTATTAAAGCCCGCTCTTGCCCGCGGCGAGGTGCAGTGTATCGGCGCGACAACGCTTGACGAGTATCGCAAACACATCGAAAAAGATGGTGCGCTGGAAAGAAGATTCCAGACAATTATCGTCGATCCGCCGAGCAAAGATGAAACAGTCAATATCCTTCGGGGCCTGCGCGACAGATACGAAGCGCACCACCGGGTGCATTTTACCGATGAAGCATTGTTCCAGGCCGTGGAGCTTTCCACCAGATATATCACCGGCCGATGCCTGCCGGATAAAGCAATCGACGTGGTCGATGAAGCCGGTGCGCGAGTAAGGCTGAAAAATATGACGCCCCCGCCGGACCTGACCGAAATCGAGTCGGATATCGAAAAGCTGCAGCGCGAAAAAGACGAGGCCGTTAAAAACGCGGACTATGAACGCGCAGCTTCACTGCGTGATGAATCGCAGAAACTGATGGACAAGAAAAATAAAGTTCAGAAAGACTGGTATGAGAAAAATCGCGAATCGACAGGTATAGTGGATGAAGAGATAATAGCCGAGGTCGTCAGCAAGATGACCGGCGTGCCGCTAACCAGGCTCGAAAAGAAAGAAGCGCAGAGGCTGCTCGAACTCGAAATAGAGCTGCACAAGCGCGTCGTTTCGCAGGATGAAGCCATTTCGGCTGTTTCTAAGGCCGTTCGCAGGAGCCGAAGCGGTTTGAAAGACCCGAATCGTCCGATGGGCTGCTTCATATTCCTCGGACCCAGCGGCGTCGGCAAGACCCTGCTGGCAAGAGCGCTGGCGGAATTTCTGTTCAGCGACGAATCGGCCCTGATTCAGCTCGATATGAGCGAATTTATGGAAAAACACAACGTCAGTAGACTGGTCGGCGCGCCTCCGGGGTACGTCGGATACGAAGAAGGCGGCCAGCTTACCGAACGAATCAGGCGCAGACCTTACGCGGTACTGCTGCTCGATGAAATCGAAAAGGCGCACCCGGACGTTTACAATATGCTGCTGCAGATTATGGAAGAAGGCCGTCTGACCGACAGCTTCGGCAGGTACATCGATTTCAAAAACGTCATTTTGATTATGACCAGTAACATCGGAGCGGACCTGATTAAAAATCAGTCCGGCTTCGGCTTCGGCAAAAAGAGCGCCGAGGCAAGTTACGAAAAGATGAAAGACCTCCTGCAGAAGGAAACAGAGCGTCACTTCAGGCCGGAATTCATTAACCGTCTTGACGACGTGATTGTCTTTAGGCCACTCAGCAGGGAGAATCTGCAGAGCATCGTCGAATACGAATTGAACAAGGTTTTCAAGCGCGTTATCGAGCACGGCCTCAAGCTCGAACTGACGCCGCGGGCAAAAGAGTTCCTGATTGATAAAGGCTACAATCCCGAATTCGGCGCCCGTCCGTTACGCAGAGCGATTGAGCATTATATCGAGGACCCGCTCAGCGAGGGGACACTGCGAGGTAATTTCAAAGGTAAGAACCTCATCAAGATTGACGTGCAGGATGAGGAGCACCTCAAATTCGAAGGCGAAAAGGTCGAAGAACCCGCCGACGAAAAAGCCCACGCAGCCTCGCAATAAATTATTTACCGCTAAATTACCAATCAAAAACCCCCGCAATCGCGGGGGTTTTTTTATTATTTCCTCACGTAAAAAAACAAAACAATTCTTTTATTTGAAAAGATGAGGACCTGCATTCAATTATTGCTTTAGGACGGAAGACTTTGGCCAGACTATTTTTATGCGTATATGGGTATCGATTGTTAGTTATTAGATACAACGCAATACTTTTGCAATTTTAGACAAAGTCAAAAAAGAACAGGGCCTGCGACAATAAAGCAGAGTATTGTTTCAAGTACTTACTGAATAACATCTTACGAAAATAAAAAAAGAGTATTTAATTGCACTATTCAATATGTGCAACTACAATATCATACTGAATCAAAGCCCTCGAAAATCTGTGAATAAAATCACATATTTCCCTTGCATTCCTTTTTTAATGTGCTATATTTTACTAAAAGGGCGGACTGCTTCGCCGATAGCTTGTGTTTTGTGGAAAAACGCGAAACAAATAACGATTCCGTAAAAGGAGACGAAATGCCAAATAAAAGCTCGATAATGAGGCTTTCGAGGTATAAAAACGCCCTTCTAAAGCTAAAATCGCTCAATTTCGTCAGGGTCTTTTCGGACAACCTGGCCGATGCAGCCGGTGTCACGGCCGCTCAGGTTCGCAAGGACTTCTCGATGTTTGGCGTTACCGGCAACCGCCGGGGCGGCTATCAGGTGGACGAGCTTATCGAAAATATGAACAAAATCCTCGGCAAAGACAAGGTGCGTGATTTCATCGTCGTTGGAATCGGACATATCGGCACCGCCCTGCTTAATTATCGCGCGTTTAAAAAGAGCGGCATAAGAATCGTCGCCGGCTTCGATATCGACGTGGCAAAACAGAACCCCAAAGCCGACGTTCCCGTCCTTCCGCTCGAGAAGCTGCCCGAGTTTGTGAAAAAAAATAATATCGAATACGCAATTATCACAGTGCCCGATTTCGCCACCCAGCAGGTCTTCGAGCTGATGCTCACAGCCGGCATAAAGGGCTTTCTCAATTTCGCTCCGGTCAGGCTGCGATGTCCCGAAGGCCGCGTTGTCAATAATATCAATATCGAAACCGAGCTGGAGAACATTATTTATTTTGTAAACGTTACGGGAACTTCCAAAGAGCAGTAAATGAAAGCAAGAAATATAAAAATCCGAATACTGATGTCCTTCCTGGCGGTGATACTCGTCTTTTCACTGATGGTCGCGCTGCTCGGCTACTTCGTAATTAAAATCGATATCATCGACCGCGCTCAAAACGAAGTTACTAAAAATCTCAACGCCGCGAGGGGTTTTTACACCGCCGAAATCGACGCGATTGGAAACGGTATCAAATTAATAAGTCCTGAACAGGACCCGCAGATAATAAAAGAAAAATTGAAATTGGATTATGTCCTTATCATAAAAACTCAGCAGGACGCGAATCTCGCCGGTGAAATTGCGGCGGCCACGATGGAACGCAAAGCTGCCGTCGGAGGTACACGCATTATCAAAAAAGAGCGGTTACTGCATCTCGACCCCGCACTTGCTGAAAATAAATCTATCCCAGTCAAAGATACGCCGATGGCCGGCAACACGGATATTACGAGACTCGATGACGTGATGACCAAGGAAT
Source organism: Phycisphaerae bacterium (assembly GCA_041657685.1). Lineage (GTDB taxonomy): Bacteria > Planctomycetota > Phycisphaerae > Sedimentisphaerales > Anaerobacaceae > JBBABK01. The sequence goes on from JBBABK010000091.1 coordinate 5,094, forward strand.
ATGCCGTGCCGGTCTTTAACGGGCAGGGCGATTTGCAGTATGTAATTTGCGGCGGGCGTATCATAAATCTTGACTACGCGCTGGTTGACAGAATCCGAAAAATGGTTTTCGGCACAAGTCTTTACCGCGGCAAACCCTACGGAACGGTGACAATCTTCCAGAACGATGTCCGCGTAGCTACGAACGTCACCGACGAAAACGGCAATCGTGCCGTCGGCACCCGTGTCTCCAAAGAAGTTTACGAAGCGGTCGTAAAAAACGGCGGCACCTGGCGCGACCGGGCCTTCGTCGTAACCGACTGGTACAAAACCGCCTACGAGCCAATTAAAAACATCAACGGCCAAATCATAGGAATCCTTTACGTCGGAATTCTCGAAAAACCGTTCCAGGATATGGCCGGGCGAATTACCATCCTATTTATGATTATCGTCGGCGGTGCGGCATTACTTGCTTTCATCCTGAGCCTGCTGGTCGCGTTCAGGGTTTCCCGCCCGCTGACAGAAGTCGCAAACGCAACGCGGAAATTATCCGACGGCGGACTGGGCTACGAGGTCAATACCGATACCGGCCTGGCGGAACTGAATAAACTCGCCGAATCCTTCAACCTGATGTCCGCAAAACTAAAAGAGCGTGACAATAATCTGCGGCTGGCCAATGAAAAACTCATCACCGCCAATAAAAATTATATCGATCTCATCGGCTTTGTCGCCCACGAGCTGAAAGGCATTCTCGCCTCGGCCGTTATGAACGCTTATGCAATTCGCGACGGCTATCTCGGAATGATTAATTTCAAGCAGACAAGGGCGATTGATTCTGTCGCGCGAAATCTCGATTACCTGACCGCGACGGTGAAAAAGTTCCTGAATCTCGGCAGAATAGAAAAAGGCGAGATGGAAGTCAACAAAACCAAAATCGACCTCAAAAGGGATGTCTTCGATTTATCCATCGATTCTTTTGCGCCGCTGGCCGTAAATAAAAACATCACAATCAAAACCGATATCGTGCCGGGAACTGTAATTTTTGCCGACAGTGATTTGATGCAGGTCGTCGCGAACAATCTGCTTGCCAACGCGATTAAATACAGCCCGCAGGATTCTCAGATAAAAATAACCGCAAAACAAGTAGGCCAAACTACCGAGGTCGAGGTCTATAATGATTCGACCCCATTAACCGAAGAACAAATCGGCAGACTGTTCAAGAAGTTCTCCCGTCTCGATAACGAACAGACAAAAAGGGAAAAAGGCGTGGGTCTTGGACTGTTCATCACGCATAGCATTATTCAAAGCCACGGCGGAAAAATCTGGGTCGAGCCGAGACAAAATGGAAATTCTTTTATCTTCACGATAGAAGGGAGCACCGAAAGTGTCCAAACCGCTGGATGTCATTAAGAAAAAACGGGCCGAAGCCGTCGGCAGAATCATCAGCCGCGGATACCTCTCGACTAAACGAGTTTACGTCGGAATGGCGACCTGCGAAATCGCCGCCGGTTCCAAAGATGTTATGCAGGTATTTCAGGATGCCGTCACTCGCGGCGGCCTGACCGACGTTTACCTCAGCCAAAAGGGCTGTGCCGGCAGGTGCAATCTCGAACCGACCGTCGAGGTAATCGAGCAGGGAAAAAATCCCGTACGCTATGGAAAAATCGACCGCAAGAAAGCCGCCGAGATTATCGAGCGGCATTTAAAAGGCGGGCAGGTAATCAAAGAATGGGTCATCGACTAAAGGAATATCGAAAGTGAATCAGGAATATATCGTAACAATATGTCACGGCATCAGCTGCATCCAGAAAGGCTCGGGGCGCGTCAAAGCCGCGTTTGAAAAAATTCTCGCCGAGCGAGGTCTTGCCGATAAAGTCCGAATCAATCTTTCCGGCTGTCTCGGTATGTGCACCAAAGGACCGCTGGTAGTCATAAACCCCGGCTATACAATCTACGGTTCGGTCACCGAAAACGACGTCGCGGAAATTGTCACCCAGCACATCGAAAAAGAAAACCCGGTCGCAAGACTTGCTATCCACGAAGACCATTTATACAACAGGTTCTTCCGCATATTCGGCGACGCGAAATTCTTTGGAAAGCAAATGCGTATCGCACTTCGCAACTGCGGCATTATCGACCCGGAAAAAATCGATGACTATTTATCCCTCCGCGGCTACGAAGCATTGGCAAAAGTGCTGACTGATATGACGCCTGCCGACGTTATTAAAGAAGTCAAAAAATCCGGACTTCGCGGCCGCGGCGGCGCTGGTTTCTCCACCGGACTAAAATGGGAATTTACCGCCGCCCAAAAAAGCGATGAGAAATTCGTGATATGCAACGCCGACGAAGGCGACCCGGGCGCGTTTATGGACCGTTCGGTGCTGGAAGGCGATCCGCATGCAGTCATTGAAGCAATGGCAATCGCGGCTT
>JBBABK010000092.1:0-7490 GCA_041657685.1 Phycisphaerae bacterium
GACAAGGCAAAACCGGCTCGATATGCTTTCGGGCAGCAGCCTTGCGACGTTCAAATCGTTTTTGCTGATATCATCCAGACGAACGTGTTCGATGCCGAGATGCTCTGCAAGCGCCTGCGTTACCTTCTCGGAGCTGAGCTTCTTGAGCCGAATCAGAATTTCTCCGAGCCGTCCGGGCCGGTCGCGCTGTTCCGCAAGAGCCTCACCAAGCTCGTGCCTGTTGATTAAATTCTTGCTGACCAGAAATTCGCCGAACAGCATTTCAGTACCTTTAACGATCGGAATTCCGCTTGTTTGTTGTACCGTAGGCATTCGCCTGAACTTCTCCACTTAATCTGTTAACACAACTTCAGTATTTCGCACCTGCAAATGCTAAAAGGCCGACTACAAGACATTTCCCATGCCCCATATTCGATCCCCATACCTGGTTATTTTTTTGCAGGCGGTTCACCTGTAAAGAAACTCCGAATAAGTTTTTCCGTCGCAGTTTAATCGGCCTGTCAGGTCGCCTTTATAACTAAAAAACATCCTTTTAAACCGCACCACTAATAAAAACGTCTTACCTGAACAAAATACTTATAGGACTTTGCTTTAATCAAATCACGAATTAGTCCTGCTTGACGAACCGTTGCCGATACCTTAATATCATTAAGAATTCGCGGATGTGGCGGAACTGGCAGACGCGCAGGCTTCAGGTGCCTGTGGGCTTAACGCTCGTGTAGGTTCGACTCCTATCATCCGCATTTGGCTTCAATCGCACCAAACAAAACAGATACGCAACATTTAACGCAAATCACGTTCACAGGCCGATAATAATATAAAGTTGTCGTCTGCCTGTAACACGGCAGCGGGAATTAAAAAATGTTCACTGATATCACAAGCAAAATTCACGTTATGGCAGAATCTATGACCAGTTCAGGCCTGCTCGGCGCAGCAATTGCCTGCACTCTGGCCGGTCTGGTCATTTGGCTGTCAGGACTTGGTATGCCACGTCTCTCAACAGCCGCGGCTGCCGGTTTCATCGGGTTTTTTACCGCTTTTGCACTGCCCACTCGAAATATCCAGCTGCTCGCACTTGCGATACTGGCTGCAGCGGTCATCGGAATGATTATGGAAATGCTGCTATCTCACTTCATCGGCTTCGCATCATTTGGTTACAGTCTTTTCCTTTCGCTGTTTACCTCAGCCTGCGGTTCGGTTTTAATTATGCTCGGAATAATTTTTCTCTTGTCACTTAAAGGAACCAATCCGGTAAGTCATATTAACCAGCGCCAAAATTTTTATCTCACGCTGCTGTTCGCTCTAATCGCGTTCGGAACTTTCGAACAATTGATTTTCTGCAGGAAAAAAATCAGGCCTGAGCCAAAGGTCAAAAGTATACCCGATACACAAGTGGAACCAACCCGCAAAAGCTCCTGGAGGAACGTGTAAACATCGGCGTCTGTTTCTGCCGGTGTCTTTTTATTGGAGACATTATAATGAATTTTTTTGTCATACTCGCACAGACAACGCAAGCCGCTCAGGACACCGCCGCCGCTTCGAACGAAATCGTTCCGATACACCAGTACTGGACGCAAATCACCTCACTGGGCCTTCTCGAAGCGCTGACCTTTATCTCATTCGGAACGGTTTGCCTCCTGTACGGCTGGCGATTATTCAAAACACTCGTGGTTATCAGCTTCGCCGTGCTCGGTATGTACGCGGGAATCATAGCCGCGGATAAAATCAGCGGCGAAGGTAATCAGGTGCTCGGCGGTTTTGTCGGACTCGTCGCTTTCGCTGCATTGGCGATACCTATGATGAAATGGTGCGTCAGCATACTCGGCGCGCTTGCCGGCGGAATCGTAACGGCCGGCCTGTGGTACGCCTTCGAATTGCCCGAAAAATATATCTGGGCAGGCGGTCTCATCGGCGTCGTCGCAGGCGGTATGATTGCTTTTATCGCCCTGAAATGGGCCGTTATACTTTTTTCCTGTCTTGGCGGCTCTGCATTGCTCTCGACGGGTCTTATTGCGATGTTCTATCTCTGGAACAACACCTCCGAGGAAATCCATGACCTCGTCTTCCATCATAACTGGTTCCTGCCCGTAGCGATTATCGTTCCAACCGCAATCGGATTTATGGTACAGCACAAATTCATAAAAAAGTCTCCTCAATGGTCACTGTAAAAACAGGGTCTCGCCCTGCGCTTGCATTTTAGCCCCATTTTGCTTACAATTCTTTTTTATTGGTGTCGCGCAGCGACTCCGTTTTTTTACTTTTTAATTTTTGCTCTTTGCTTTTCTATGTCTGGTGTCTAACGAATGTTTGATGCACTTACCGAAAAACTCAACGGGGTATTTCGCTCACTGAGCGGCCGGGGACGAATTACCGAAGCGAACGTCTCAGACGCTATGCGCGACGTCCGCAAGGCCCTGCTCGAAGCAGACGTCAGTTATCAGGTCGTAAAGCAATTCATAAAAGACGTCACACAGGCTGCTCTCGGCGCCGAAGTGATAAAATCGCTCCACCCCGGCCAGCTAATGGTCAAAATCGTAAATGACGAGCTGGTAAAACTGATGGGCCCGGTCGATACCAATATTTACTTCGTCTCCCCCGGCCCGACCATAATACTGCTTGCCGGCCTCCAGGGCTGCGGCAAAACTACTACCGCCGCCAAACTCGGCAAGCTCCTGATTTCAAAAGGTAAAAAACCGCTGCTCGTCGCCGACGACCTCCAAAGACCTGCTGCCATCGACCAGTTGAAAATCCTCGGCGAACAAACCGGCATCTCCGTTTATACCGAAGATTCCAAAGACGCGGTCGGCGTCGCCAAAAATTCCGTCAAGTTCGCTAAAAGCAATAACAATGACGTAATCATTCTCGATACCGCAGGCCGCCTTCACATCGACGAGCAAATGATGAACGAAGTCGCCAACGTCGCAAAGGCCGTCAACCCGCACCAGATTTTCCTCGTCTGCGACGCGATGACCGGCCAGGACGCCGTAAACTCCGCAAAAGAATTTAACGAACGACTCGAACTCGACGGTGTCATACTCACAAAACTCGACGGCGACGCCCGCGGCGGCGCAGCCCTCAGCGTTAAAGCCGTCACCGGAAAACCAATCAAATTCATCGGCGTCGGAGAAAAACTCGACAAACTCGAAGAATTCCACGCCGACCGGATGGCAGGCAGAATCCTCGGTATGGGCGACGTCGTCACACTCGTCGAACGAGCGCAGGAGCATTTCGACGAAGAACAGGCCGAAAAAATGCAGGCCAAAATGGCCAAGGGGAAATTCGACTTCGACGACTTCCTCAAGCAAATGCAGGCCGTGAAAAAAATGGGCGGTATGAAAGATATGTTAAAACTCCTGCCCGGCGTCGGCGGCCAGCTCAAAGACCTCGACGTCGACGAATCAGAAATCTCGAAAATGGAAGGAATCGTCCATTCGATGACAAAAGCAGAACGCGGCGACCCCGAACTAATCGATTCCTCCCGTCGCCGCAGAATCGCAACCGGCTCAGGCGTCCAGTCCAATGATGTATCGGGTTTGGTCAAGACATTTAAACGCAGCCGCGATATGCTTAAAAATATGTCCGGCGGAAAATTGTCAGGCCTCAAAAATCTCTTCTCAGGCGGTATGGATATGAACTCGCTTGCCGGCGCGATGAGCCAGGGCAAAAAAATGAAGCAGCGCTCAAGGCGAAAACAGAAAATCCGCCGACGAGGCAAAATCACCCGCCGGTAATTATTTATCTTTGTACCTTTGTACCTTAGTCACTTATGACCCTTGAACAATATCTCGAAAAGCTCGCTCAATTCACCGACAATCAGTTCGGCCAAATGATTCGCCGCCAATTTGCGGACATTAAAGGCTCATCCGAGTTGGCGATGCTCGCTTCGCCCACTTCCGACGAGCTGAATCAGCTCAAAAAGGCCGTCGCAATAATGACAAAAGACGAAAAACAAAATGCTTGCAATTTGGCCGACGAGCAGATACAACGTATCGCCTTGGACGCCGGGACAGACCCCGGCAATTTCGCCATTTTTATAAATGGCTATTGTTTACAGAATAAACGTGTTTCGTGATTCGACAGGCGATATCACGAAAATTAACCTATAGATAGAAAGGACAAAAATGGCAGTAAAAATCAGAATGACCCGTATGGGAAGGCGGCACAGGCCGTTTTTCAGAATCAACGCTGTAGAATCAAAAACACCTCGCGACGGCCGCGTCCTCGAAAAGCTCGGCCACTACGACCCCCTCGAAAAAGACAGCGAAAAGCAACTTGTCCTCAATCTTGACAGAGTAAAGTACTGGCTCGACAGCGGAGCCGTACCTTCAGATACCATCGCCGAAATCTTGTTGCGTCAGGGCATCAAAACAAAATACCTCGAGGAAAAATCCGTCCGCCTCGCGAAAGCAAGGTCGCAGGCCCGCGCCAAAGGCAAATTCTTCAACACAGCCGAAAAATTAGCTGCTCAAAAAGCCGCTGAAAAAATCAAGGCCGAAGAAGAAGCAAAAGTCAAAGCCGCCGAAGAAGCTGCCAAAAAAGTCGAAGCCGAAGCGAAGGCCAAAGCCGACGCCGAAGCAAAAGCCGCTGAAGAGGCCGCAAAAACCCAGGAAGCTGAAAAGGCGGAACAAGCACCGGCTGAAGAAACCCCTGCTGCCGAACCGGAACAAAAAGAAGAACCGAAAGAGCAATAAATCAATCTTTGAAAATTCAAAAAGCTTCGCAATCTATCGCGAGGCTTTTTTTTATTTTCTCTACTATTCACTAATGACTAACAACTAATAACTAATTATGGTTTGCATCTGCTGCAGGGCCTTCTGCCGCTGTCAATCGCATCCTGTCTCGTTGCGAACCGGACGGTGTTTTCGGGTTTAATCTTGGCCGCGAAGGAGCAGTCAGCCCTGTGAAATACCTTACTGTTCCTCGATGCGACATATTGATACGCGGGAGATTCGGATTCATCCGAGCCGGCCTGGTCTTTTTCATCTGCCTGCGTCGAGTCGGCCGCCCTGCGGGAGACTATCGCCTCGGCAGTCCTGCGGTCGGTATTTACCTTTTTCCATTCCGCGATGAACGCATCGACCTGCAAAGACGCGGATTTTAATATCGCACCTTCGCAGTCATTGATATCGCAGATTCCAATAGGCACATCAGCCCGCCATACCTCTGCCGTCATTTTTGTTCGGGATTCGCGGAGATAAACCATTCTTGCGAACGAGCTTTGCACGTGATAGATACATTGCCCGGATTGCATTCCCTGTAAAACTGCGACGCGTACGATGAACTGCGGCGTACCCTGTTCGGCATTGCCGCCGACAGATACATTCAAGCCGGCCTGGGTAAACTGCTCGGCAATCTTATCCTCGATTGTCTGGGCAAAATTTACGTCGGCGATGACCTGTACCCGCACCTGTTCGATGCCGACAAGGCCGGGATTGATTACTGTTGGGTCATAATCCTGACTCTGCACAAACGAAACGCTGCAAAATAAAATCGTGAAAATAAAAACGCACAATAAGCCCCTGCCGACTTTCATAATATTCCCTTTCATCCGCAAAAAAACGAAACATTCACGCAATCAGCGCAAACGCATCGGTCACGCCCATACCCTCTTTAATCCCAAGCTGGGCCGCTTTGCCGTTGACTTTCGTTACCTTCCTGTTCGGAAATCTTTCAAGCGTCTTAATCGGATTATCCGGCGTACTTTCTACCAGTGCAGCCGCCACGCCGTACCTCTCGCACGCATCGACGTCAATCGCCGGGCATGCCAAAAAACCCTTACTGCCGGTGACAATCAAAATATTGAACCCCTCCCACTTGGTCTGCACGCCCTCGACCATCCCGTTGGCCGTCTCGAACGTTTTGGTATTAACCTGCATAAAATCCCTTCCGCGATACTCAATTTTACCCGCCGGAGGCGGGACCCAAAACTCAATACGTTTTTACAATCCCTGCACGTCCGCCTTGCCGACAATTTTAATATTATTCTTTGTAAGCGTTTCAATCGCAGCGTCCGCGTCTTCGAACCGAAACACCAGCAATGCCTTACCGCCGTGCTTTTCCACAAAACCGTACATATATTCGATATTCAGATTCCCTTCCGCAAGCACTTTGAGCACCTTCGCCAGTCCGCCCGGCTCATCGCTCACCTCCACCGCCACCACCTCCGTGACATTAGCAGTAAAACTGTTTTCTTTCAGCAGCTTCACCGCCTCATCGGTCTTGTCCACAACAATCCGCAGCACACCGAAGCTCTCCGTCTCCGCCACCGTCAGCGCACGGATATTAATTTTATTCTGCCCGAGCAGCGAGCAAACCTCGCATAATCTGCCTCGCCGGTTTTCCAGAAAAATCGAAATCTGTTTAATCTTCATTTTATCTTTCCTCTCTAAATGGACCTCTTATCAACCACGCGTTTCGCCTTGCCCATACTGCGTTCAATCGTCTTCGGCTCGACCAGTGTCACTCGAACGCCGATATTCAGCACCGACTCGATTTCCTTTTTGATTTTGCCGCGAAGCCCTTCGAGCTGCTTTATTTCGTCGCTGAACATCTTCTGGTCAACTTCCACCAGCACCTCCACCTCGTCCAGCTTATGCGCCTTGCGGTCTACCACAATCTGGTAATGCGGATGCGTCTTTTCGATGCCAAGCAGCACGTGCTCGATCTGCGACGGGAATACATTAATCCCGCGCACCACAATCATATCATCCGTCCGACCCTTAATCTTGCTGATTCGCGGACTCGTCCTGCCGCACCGGCATTTCTCATAATTGATGCACACGATGTCCCTCGTGCGATACCTGATTAACGGAATCGCCCGCTTGGTCAGTGTCGTAATCACCAGTTCGCCGTCCTGGCCTTCGGGCATCTCCTCGCCCGTCTCCGGGTTAATAATCTCCGGATAAAAAACGTCACTAAAAATATGCAGCCCTTCCTTATACGTGCACTCCTGTGCCACGCCCGGCCCGATGATTTCGCTCAGCCCGTAAATATCCGTCGCCAGCATATTCCACACGTCCTCGATTTCCGCACGCATCGATTCGCTCCATGGCTCGGCCCCGAACACGCCGATTTTCCAGTTGCCGTTACGCGTATCGATGCCCATCTCTTTAGCCTCCTCGGCCATATACAAAACGTAGCTCGGCGTGCACGCGATAATCCGCGGCCTGAAATCCTGCATAATCTTCAGCTGCCTCGCCGTCTGGCCGGAAGACGTCGGTATAATCCGCAGCCCCATCTCCAGTGCGCCGTAGTGTGCACCGAGTCCGCCGGTGAACAAACCGTACCCATATGCAATCTGTATTGTGTCACCCGGCTCGGCCCCGGCGCAGCAAAAGCAGCGAGCCATTACGTCCGACCACAGCGCGATATCGTCTCTGGTATAACCGACCAACGTCGGATTGCCGGTCGTTCCGCTCGATACGTGTATTTCCCGCACGTCCGTCTGCTTGGCGCTGAACAGCCCGTACGGATAATTGTCACGCATATCT
>JBBABK010000093.1:0-7482 GCA_041657685.1 Phycisphaerae bacterium
ACTCAATATCATCAGTCTTATAGTAATTGTGATTTTATTTTTGCTGGCGATATTCGCCCCGTTTCTCGCTAATGACAAACCTTATATGATTCGTATCGCCGACGAGATGCGATACCCGTTATTTTCATCGCTGACGGCGAGTGATTATTCGATTTTGCTTGCGGCGGCTCTTGGAGTGGTACAGCTTTTACTGATTCAAAGAAATCGCAGGCGCGTCGAGCCTTCGGTGAGGGGACAGGTTTTGGCGAGACAGTTAATACTCAATGTCACTCTGTTGCTCATAGGCGGAGTATTGTTTTTTATATTTTTACCGCGAAAGCTCGACGCGACGAACTATAAGGCGATGGTAGAATCCGGGGTTGCGTCGAACGCGATTTTCGCGCCGGTTCCGTACGGCTATGCGAGGACGGATTTGAAGGTTCGCGAGCAGCCGCCAAGTAAAGAACACTGGCTCGGCACCGACGACGTGGGTTCGGACGTGCTGAGCAGGCTGATTCACGGCAGCAGGATTTCGCTGTCGGTAGGTTTTGTGGCGGTTGGTATTTCGAGCCTGATTGGTATCGCGGTCGGCGCGGTGCTTGGATATTTCGGCGGCTGGGTCGATTTTACCGGTATGCGAATTGTTGAAATTTTCATGGCGATACCCGCGCTGTTGTTGATGATTACGGTGGTCGCGTTTTTCGGCAGGGGACTGTTTTTGATAATGGCGGTCATCGGACTTATTACCTGGACTTCCAACGCGAGATTTGTCCGCGCCGAGTTTTTCAAATTGCGCAATCAGGATTTCGTGCAGGCCGCTATTTCGCAGGGGCTGCCGTTGCGGAGTATTTTGTTCCGACATATGCTGCCGAACGGAATCGCTCCGGTGCTGGTTAACGCGACGTTCGGAGTCGCGGGCGCAATTTTTTATGAAGCTGCTCTTAGCTTTCTCGGTTTCGGAGTTGCGCCGCCGACGCCAAGCTGGGGACAGATATTAAGTCTCGGCGTGAGTACGACGGGGCGGTTTTTATGGTGGCTAACGGTTTTTCCGGGGCTGGCGATTTTTTTGACGGTGCTTGCGTATAATCTGGTCGGCGAGGGCCTACGGGATGCGATTGACCCGCGGCTGAGGAAGGCGGCATGAGCGGCAATTTATTAACAATCGATAATCTGAGCGTGCATTTTTCCGTCGACGAGGGATTGGCTAAGGCGGTGCAAAATGTGAGCTTCGCGATAGAAAAAGGAAAAACGTTCGCGCTGGTCGGCGAGAGCGGGTGCGGCAAGAGCGTGACGGCTTTATCTATAATGCGTCTGATTCCGGAGCCGCCCGGCAAAATTGTTTCGGGAAAAATATTGCTCGAAAACAGAGACCTGTTGAAATTAAGTGAAAAGCGAATGCGGCGGATACGCGGCAATCGAATCGCGATGATTTTCCAGGAGCCGATGACGAGTCTCAATCCGGTTTTTACAGTCGGAGACCAGATAGCTGAAGCGATTACACTGCATCAGAAAAAAGATGTGCAGCAGGCGTGGAATGACGCGGTCGAGATGCTGAAAAAAGTTGGTATAGGCGACGCCCAGCGGCGTGCATTCGAATATCCGCACCAGATGTCGGGCGGGATGCGGCAGAGGGTTATGATTGCGATGGCGATGAGCTGCGAACCGGAGCTGATTATTGCCGATGAGCCTACGACCGCGCTCGATGTCACCATACAGGCGCAGATTCTCGATTTGCTCGACGAACTGCAGCGGCAGAACAATATGGGAATTCTGCTGATTACACACGATTTGGGAATCGTGGCCGAGCGCGCCGATGACGTTGCTGTGATGTATGCCTCGCGAATCGCCGAAAGAGCCGCCGCCGCTCCGCTGTTCGCCGAACCTTTGCATCCTTACACGCAGGGACTTTTGCACTCGGTGCCGCAGCTTGGTTTCGAAGGACGCAGGCTCGCAACGATACCCGGAATAGTTCCCGACCCACTGAATTTTCCAACGGGTTGCAAGTTTCATCCGCGATGTCCGGTCGGAGGTGGTGACAAACGATGCCAGTGCGTCGAACCTGAGCTTCGCGAGGTACGCCCCGGCAGATGCGTTGCGTGCTGGTACGCACCGGGATACCAGACGCAGCAGGAACACGAGGAATATGAATCAAAATATAAATAACAATAACGGTCTGCTTCTCGATGTTAAAGACCTAAAGACGCATTTTGCGGTTCGCAGGGGACTGCTGCAGCGGACGGTCGGGTATATCAGGGCGGTCGACGGAATTGATTTCGGAATTCGCCGGGGACAGACGCTGGGGCTGGTCGGCGAGAGCGGCTGCGGCAAGACAACCGCGGCAAGGACGATTATCAGGCTGATACCTGCGACATCGGGCAGCGTGAAATTCGATGGGCTTGACATTTTAAAAGCGAGCAAAAAGCAGCTCGTCCCAATGCGGCGGAAAATCACTATGATTTTTCAGGACCCGTACAGCTCGCTGAATCCGAGGATGACGGTGGGCGATATTGTCGGTGAATCGCTGCGGGTGCATACGAAGATTAAAAGGAGCGAGGTGCCGGGACGCGTCGCGGAAATTCTGGAAAGAGTGGGATTATCGTCGAGCCATATTAACCGTTATCCGCACGAATTTTCCGGCGGTCAGCGGCAGCGAATCGGGGTGGCGCGGGCGCTGATACTTCGGCCTGAGCTGGTAATTTGCGATGAGCCGGTCAGCGCGCTCGATGTTTCGATTCAGTCGCAGATATTGAATCTGCTGAAGGATTTACAGGAAGAATTCGGCCTGACATTTTTATTTATCGCCCACGATTTGGCGGTAGTGGAATTTTTGTGCGATACGATAGCAGTGATGTATATGGGCAAAATAGTCGAGCGGACAAGCGCTGATGAGTTGTACCGCAATCCGCTGCATCCTTATACACAGTCGCTGATTTCGGTCATACCAAAGGTCAACACGGCTCGACGCGGGCAAAAAACCGCGACGGGCGGCGAAGTGCCCAGCGCGCTTAAGCCGCCGAGCGGATGCCCGTTTCATCCCCGCTGTGCGATTGCGGAGGAAATTTGCAGCCGGCAGATGCCTGTTATGGAGCAGAACAAGGGCGGCGGGGCGGAGCATTTCGTAGCATGCTGGAAATGTGGAAAATAATCCTCGACTCTGATTAGAGCAACTGCGATAATGTAAAATTAAGATAATCTTTAATCGGGGTTTTTCGTGCTTATGAATGATGAAATTGGTCTTGAAATTCAGCCGCGGAATGGGAGGACGGTGGTTTCTTTCAAGGCGACGGCCATAAGTAATTATGAGGGAATAAACGCCGCGGCTGAGCAGATACGTAAATTTGTGGACACCAATAAGCCTTCGGTGGTCGTGTTCGACTTCGAGCAGGTGAAGTTTTTTTCGTCGCAGGTGCTGGGATTGCTGCTGGAGGTTCGTGCGACTTTGAAGGAGTTCGGCGGAGAGGTTGTTATAAGCGGGATTAATCCACAGCTTCACAGGGTATTTACAATTACGAACCTTGATAAGATTTTCAAATTTTATCCCGACAAAAATACCGCCTTGGCTTCCGTTGGGGATTAATAGTTTTTTTAGGGAAGGGACAAGAGAATGTATATTGCATCACAATTTTCGATTTTTATGGTGAATAAGCCCGGCGTTCTGGCACAAATACTCGGCGAATTCGCGCGGGCGAAGATTAATATTATTGCTTTGACTATGATGGATTCCGTGGAACATGGAGTGATGCGTGTGCTGTTCGAGGACCCTGACAAGGCGAGAGACGTGCTGAGTAAACTTAATATGCCGTTTAACGAGACGCAGGTTCTTTGCGTTACGCTCACCAATGAGTCTGGTGCGCTCGCGGCCGTGGCGGAAAAACTTGCGAAAAATCATATTAATATTTCGTACGCTTATTGCACAGCGGGAGCCAAAGGCGGAAAGACAACCGGCGTGCTAAAGCTTGCGGACGTTAAAAAGGCGATAAAAGTGCTGGGGCAGGGCGGAAAGACAGATACCAAGTCACAGCCCAGTGTCCGCCGTTCGAAATCTATGGGTAGGTAGGGGGCGATTATAGCTTTTTATGCAGTTGTTTCAGGTTTTGACTTAAAATGGTTTGACAAGCCGCCGGTTTGTTTACTATAATTCCCGTTTTGACTTCGGGGCCGTAGCTCAATTGGCTAGAGCATCGGACTGTCGATCCGAAGGTTGAGGGTTCGAGCCCCTTCGGCCTCGTTGCATCTGGATAGAAGATGCTGGTATTTTCTGGAATGATGGCGGTCGCGCAAGATTGACTTGGTTCAGCAATGAACCCGGACTTTGGAATTTTTAGTATCTAATTTACTGAAGACGACCTAAATATTTTTGGTCTTTCTACAATTGTAAAATGGAGCCGGGCTCTGGCTCCAATAATTTTACAGAGACCCAACTCTGCTTTACCCGGCTCCTGAGGATAATGAAGGATTTCAGTCTCGTTCTGATTCTGAAATGGCTTTTCCTTCTATATTTGCATTATGTATTTCCGATTTGGCCGCTCGGTTTTTGTTTCTGGCCTCTTTTTGCATCCTGATTTCCATTTCTATGAGATGTTCTGAGAGGTTTTTAATTCTATCGTTGTCGTTACTCATATAAGCTCCTGTGGCTCAAGCTGTAGAAATGAAAACACCCGCTCACTTCTTCCGCATTTCTGTAACTTACAGCGAATCCAAGGTTTGAAATATTGATTTTTTAGTAGGGAAACTTAAGGTTTATTCGATTTTACACAATGCTTTGCCGGCACAATTTACCTAAACTGCCACATTTATCTTTGTAAGCGGCTGATTTTAATGAGAGTTCTGTTTGCATTTTCTCCATCGCTAATTTAATCTGATATACTGGCATCGATTCAAAATTTAAAATAAATGACCTATAGAGATAGATTGCTTTGAAAGTGTACCTATGAAAAAACTTGGAAGATGCTATTCGTTCATACTTTTTGCCTGTGTTATTTCCATCACTTATGGAGAGGTATCTACAAAGGTTTTTTTACGGGACAGCAACGAGGCTTTGGTTCCGGTAGATTCAAACTCTTTCGAATATTCGCCAATAATGGTCGGCACTGAACTTAAAATAGTGATTGATTCGAATGTGGCGGATCACTGGGCAGGCAAGTTGTTAATTGAAGATGATTACAGGAATTATGGAGCGCTTTTTGCCAGAGGGGCTGGTTATACCGGGTCCATTCTCCCTGATGCGGGAGCTTTCGCAGCGGTTTTGGAAGCTGATCCCTATTGGTGGCAAGCAGATAAATATGTGCAGGGTTTCGATTTATCTACTGATATTCCGGAGGAAGTAAACTGCGGAGACTGGTTCATAATCGACTATAATGCTGTTGCAGTTGGGGATGCAAATATCGCGTTTTATTGGCAGGATGATGAATTTCCCCCCTATGATTACGGCCTCATCCATTACATCCAGTTTCAGCAGGTCCCAACCCGTGATTTTGACGGTTCGGGCCGTGTGGATTTCAATGATTTTTCAATACTTGCTGCATATTGGTACGATTATTGCGAGGAGCCTAATTCCTGCCAGGGGACAAACCTGGATGATTACAATGTTGTCGATTTGAACGATTTGATGCTTTTTACCGAGTATTGGCTTGAAAAAACGAAATAAGTATAGGTGCTGAAACACTTCAGGGAATCGGGATTAAAGCCGAATAGACAGGGTGGAACGGAAATCAGGCTGCTAATCAGCACGTCTATTTAATCATCGAATTCAAAAAAAAATCAAGATAAGGATGTTAGTATGCGCTTTCTACCATAGTTTAGGACACGGGTATTTCTGCAAGGTGGCAACTCACAAGAACAAGGATGTGTCAATCATTTTAACAAGTAAAGGAGGTGTGCTCAAGTGAACAGGATGATTACTCTGCTGTCATTAATTTTGTTTATGGCATTCGCGGCATTGTGCGCAGCTGACAGGCAACTGGACCGACCGGAGATTTTGAAGATATTCGAGCAATTGACAGGTGAGCCGAGAAATACATGGATTTCGGTCGGTACGATTCAAGGTCAGCATGAAGAATACAGGGCTGCGAGAATTACAGATGGGAACCAAATCAGGGAGATGATATCAAAAAATATATCGAAATATCGAGCCGACGAAAATAAACCTGAACAAACGGAATCCCTTCAGAAACTTAAACTTGATGCAATCCCGTTCAACACACGGTACGAAATGGCGAACGAATACACGGTGAGTTCTGTTGAAACTGTTGTTTATGACGGCAACAGGTTTAAATGGGAAATCAATGTGGAAAAACGCATCGACTCGGTTAAGCCTGATAAGAGCCTTGAAGGAAATTATATGACTGACCAGTTCAATATGGAGTTGAACGGTTGCCGGGTATTTGCATGGGACGGACAAACTTACACGATGTACTCACCGTTGGCCGAACATGCGATTGTGGATTCAACCGGCGAGATGCCTTGCTCGGTAAACGGGCCTCTTACCGCAGGGTTGATACCATGGGGGTATGGCTATTACTCATACGAAAATCTTGCTAATTTGAAGTCAACGGCCTTTGAAAGAGTAATTGATGGCTGTTCTGAGATATTTTTAACACTCGTTAATGAAGACGGTTCGCAGTTTACATTTGTTCTTGACCCGAGTATGAAATATGCGGTTACGACCTGTTCTATAACAGGTCGCGGCAATATTTCTGTCTCCAGATATTATTCCGACTTTGAAAGTGTATCAGATTGCTGGATTCCGACATCTATTCTGCTGGAAAAAAATGATATAAATTCGGGAAAACTGCTTTCACGTGATATCTGGAAATTAAACATAGATGCAAATGTCCCTGATGGAAATTCTTTTATAGTTGAGTATGCCGAAGACACGCTTATCGAATATATCTCGCCCGTTGCAAATCAGCATCTTATTTATAGACACTCATCGATGATAGATACAGATATCCTTTTGGGTGAAAAGCTAAGCTTCGATGCTAAAGACGGAACCCAACCTCAAAATTGCGCTACAGCTTCTATGAAATACGCTTTGGGTCGGATGGGTATCTATGTCGGTGATTCACAACTGGCGGCCTTGGTAGAAACGCCGGATAACAGCACGTCTCTTTATGCTATGAAACGCTTTGCTCAGGACCTCGGGTTGGATTGCCGAGCTGTTAAAACAGACCTTGAGGCAATAAAGAACATGGGGGGATGTCAGATAATTTTTTATTTCCCCGGGAAAAAACATTTTGTTGCGATGGAAAGTGTCGATGGCGAATACGTCCGTATCGTGGACCTGACAAGTGAAAAATTTTATTATCGAGCCGACTCAAGCTTCTTCGATATGGACTGGACCACAGGCATCGCCCTTGTAATTTCCGACAAGACCATAGAAGGTGATCTGGTGGAGCTCGATTCCGAGGAACTTTACAATACAAAGGGTGCAGTTGATGGTTATAGCTGTACCAGGCTTATCCAGAATTACAACATTATTTACTGCGAGTATGTGGCAAATCA
>JBBABK010000094.1:0-2080 GCA_041657685.1 Phycisphaerae bacterium
GGCTATTATCAAAGGCCAGAGGTCCGCAAATCGCCAGGAACTTATCGCTGCCGTAAGAATTACAAATATAACCGGAAAACTAACCGCGGCGATTATCGACGCCAGTGACACATATTTGAAAATCAGTACCGTTGTTATCCATATCACTAATGCGACGGCTGCACAGATTGTAAAATACGGCCACAGACCAAGAGCAACTCCGAAGCTGGTCGCGACGCCTTTGCCGCCTTTGAATTTCAGATATACGGGAAAGACGTGCCCCAGGATTGCGGCGATTCCGACGAGAAGCCAGCCGAACAGGTTCGCAGCATTGCCAGGCTCGGCAATTAATCCCGCCGCGGCAATGGTTGGTATAAAGCCTTTTAACATATCGAGAGCAAAACAGGTATAGCCCCATTTTTTGCCGAGCGCCCGGGAAAGATTTGTCGCGCCGATGTTGCCCGAGCCGATTTTTCGCAGGTCTTTGCCGTGTGCCGCTGCAATGAGAAAGCCGAACGGGACCGAGCCGAGCAGATATGCCGAGACTATTAATATGATTTGCGTCATTTTGTTTTCCGCTTTTCCAAAATAGTTCGATACAGGTTTATAAGCTGCGAGGCAACGCGACTGATTGAAACTTGTTCGCGGAGGTTATCTTTGATAATTGCTGCGGAGGCTTTGTTGATATTATCTGTGTCGGTGAAATGGCTGATTGCCTCGGCAAGGGCGGGGATATTGTTCGGAATATCGATGATTCGTCCGTGGCGATTATTTGTGAACAGGTCGGTCGCGCCGTTGAACTTGGTAGTGATGACGGGCTTATCGGATGCAATCGCTTCGAGCGTGAACCGGCTTGACGGGTCATAAAAAGTAGGCAGGACCGCCAAATCGCAGACCGCTATTGCGGTCTGAATTTTTCTTACCGGACCGAGAAACAGAATTTTGTTTTGTAAATTGAGCCTTGACGCAAGACGTTTGTATTTGCTGATGTTTCCATTGCCGGCGACGAGCAGATATGCTGTTCGGTCGGACGGCCCCGCGGACATTTGCATCGCTCTTACAAGAGGCGATAATCCTTTTAGCCTGAAGTTGTGAGCCGCGAACAGCAGCAGCACCGGCTGGTCGGCCTCTTTTAAATTTAGCCGACGCAGGATATCGGCTCGAAAACGGTCTGCTTCGGTCGGGTCTGCGACCTGGTCTGTTAGAATGCCGTTGTGAATAAGGGCAATCCTGTCGTTGCACAGGCCGTAATGTTCATTGAATTGTTTTACGACGTAATCGGAGAGGGCGGCGACAATCGGCCCGGCAGGCTCTGCGCAGATTCGGGCCTCGGCTTTTGCAAGTCGGGTCCTGCGAAGATTCATAAAGGCTGAAGCGTTTTTATAAAAACGCAGAATAGAATTCTGATAACTTGCTGCATTGCGGGCGGCGGCTTCGGGGTACGCACCGCCGCGGGGCTGATAAACATCGCAGAAATCAACAGGCAGAAAACTGTGAATGATATCGAAATGATTTTGTGAGATGTATCGCTTTATAGCTTTTTCGAATATGTCAAGCTGCGTTCTTTTGCCGGGCAAATCACAGCAGAGCGGGCGGACGTTGCCGGCTTTTGTGTCGCCTTTTGCGGCGAGGATTTCAATTTCACACCCGGCCGATTGCAGCGCAGCGGACAGCTCGAACAGACTCCGCTCGGCACCGCCCAATTCTATATCAGCTCTTTCTATAATCAGCGCGACTTTCATAGGCGTTTTTTTCCGGCGTCCTTAAATGGTGCGGCCCTGCCGTGTTTTTTGTCGTGACGGGCCATCGATTCGGTTTTATCCAAAACTTCTTTTATGAATTTTTTATCGAAGGCCGTGAGTTTTTTTCTGCCTCGATATGATTTATAAAATCGCAAACGGGCTGTTCTGCTGAAGATTTTGGCTGATGCACTGTAGTAGAGCTGTGCGATATCTTTTACCAAAAACTTCTTTTTAAAAATAAGCGGCTGAAAGGCACGGGCCAGGTCAATGAGAGTAAAATTATTTTTGTCGTCGGAGAAAATATGGCAGAGATACAAATCACGATGCCGAAAACCTGCATTATGAAATCTTTTAATGAA
>JBBABK010000094.1:2090-7431 GCA_041657685.1 Phycisphaerae bacterium
GAGCTTTTTAATAAATATACGTCGCTTCGCAAGGTTGTCTTTTGTCGGCTGCGCACGAAAACAATCGGGCAGTTTTTGTTCGAGCGAGACTGCTGCGGGGACCTGCTCGGTAATTATGAAGCTTTTATTTTTGAAGAGCAGCCTTCTTTTTTCGCCGAACGCTATGACCTGCGAGGTATTAATTCCGCAGGCGTTGAGTAATCGCGCTGCCTTGGCCTCGAACAAACCGCACGTAATCGGCCCATGATTGCAGAGCCATTTGTCAAGCTGGATTTTCAGGGGTGGGTTTTCGTAACGTTTGAGATAAACGTCTTTTGCCGGTGAGCCGATTTGGAATTTAATCCTTGTTCTGTAAGCCGCGAGATTTTTCTTAGCCAGGTTCTCTCCTGCTCGCAAAGCGAAAACGGATTTTATATTAGTCAGGCCGAAATCCCGAAAATCCTGTTCATAATTCTGGTCGATAAAGAACGAATCACCAAGCTGAATGAATTGACTGGACTTATCGGAAAGTTCCGAAATATTTTCATTTTTCAGCAGCTTATCCGCGGCTGTGCAGACTTTTTCGACCGATATCGAATTCATGCAGAGATGTTCGTTCTTTGTGCATTTTGGCTTGAGGCAGGGAGCGCACGGCGCCCGGCCGATGATTTGCACTTCCTTGTCGTAACCGGTCTGCGTCCACTTCGGGTCATTGGGACCGAACATTGTTACAACTTTTCGGTCGAGCGCGATTGCGATGTGGCGAGGGCCGGTGTCGTTGCAAATCACAAGAGACTCGATTGAGAACAAGGCTTTTAATTCGCCGAGCGTTAACGGGTTTTGCGCGAGGTTAATTAAATCATATTTCGAAGCTGTATTGATTTGCCGGGCAATATCGCGTTCGTTTTTTTCGGGCGCAACGGAAATAACCACTTCGGCACTGTGATTTTCAATGAGCCAGTCGGCGGTTTTGGCGAATCTGTCAACGGGCCAGCACTTGCTGAGTCCGAACGTGCCCCCCGGCACGAAAATTACCAGTGGCTTTGGGGAATTGAAAAGCTGCGGCAGCTTTTTTCTTAACGCAAGCATATCTTGCTCCGCTATGTCAAGCTCCAGCCTGCGGTTTGTTGTGTTGCATCCGAGCCACGAGGCGATTGATAAATAATAATCAATCATTGACTGCGGTTTGTACCGGCCGTTCGCAAGTTTCGGCGGATAGAGTTTATCTGTAAGAAAAAGGCCGCGACCTTGTCTTGTATATCCGATTCGATTCTCAATCCCGGCGAGGAATACCGCAAAAGCGGACGCGAACGAATTTTTGAAAAGCACCGCTGTAGTGAATTTATGTTGTCGAAGCTCGGCAGCCAACGCGAAAATGCTTTTATTTTCAGAGACAATCCACTCATCATTAAAGCTGTTGGGAGATAAAACCTGCCTGATGGTGTCATTTGCCAAAAAGGTAATTTTCGATTGTGAAAAAGTTTCTCGAATTGCGCGCAGTGCGGGGGTGCACAGGACAGCGTCGCCCAAAGGTGAAGGAAGCCAGATTAAAATGTTTTCCTGCTGCATATATTGTTTGGAAACAAGCGGTCGCTGTGTCGTTACTTATTTTTCTGCATAACGAAAAACGTCAGCGCCATAACCTGAAAGACCAGGGCGAACGCCAGCGAAATTACGATTGATTCCGGGCGTCTGTTCGGGCTCATCAGCAGCCACAAGCCGATAAGCAGGCAGGGCAGTACCAGGACCTGAACTATACCGGCCATCAGCCTGGTGACGGAGAATTCGGCAAACATTTCGGTACGCTGGTTTCTCCGAAGCTGGTCGAGGATTTCCGCGAGCAGCTCTTCCTGCCGTGACGGAAATGCAGTTTGTGATGCAGGAGTTTCTCGCTGCGGCGGAGTGGTAAACGGGATGAGAGGTTCTGTTTTTGGTTTCTCCGGAGTGGTTTGAATCTGTTCTGTTTCCATTTTTTGGTTGGTCCGATTGTTTTGTTTAATAATATTCAGCACTTCCTTCATATTCACCGCCATATAGTCAGGCGCAGTCGCACCCGGCTCGATGGTGCGGTTGTGTGCGGCATTCTGAATGAGTATGGTTTTGCAGCCTGCCGATTTGCCCGCGTCGATGTCACGTGCGCTGTCGCCGATGAGCCAGGATTCGGTTAAATCGATATCAAGCTCTTCGGCCGCGGCAATGAGCATCCCAGGCTGCGGTTTTCGCCAGTCACTTTCTCTTCGATATTTCAGGATTGCTCCTTCGGGATGATACGGGCAATAATAAATTTTGTCGAGCATCACGCCGTGATGAGACAGTATCTGTTCGAGACGCTCGTGGACTTTGGCGAGCATCTCTTCGGTAAAAATTCCCCTTGCAATACCCGACTGGTTCGACACAACAATCAGTTTATAGCCCATTTTTTTTAACTCGGCCAGCGTTTCAGTAACGCCTTCGAGCAGCTTGACCTGGTCGGGATGATTGATATAACCCGGGTCCTCAATCAGGGTATCATCTCGGTCAAGAAAGACAGCTTTATTTGTCATTGCATCACCATGCAATCTTCGCCGTTAGGTAACGAGCGATTACTCTTTATTAAGAGAATTCATTTTTTCGATAGTGGCGGTTGAGCTTTTGCCTTGGACCAGCGGCGCAAGCACTACCTTGCCGCCGTATGATTCGACAAATTCACGTCCGATGACGCCTTTATCCTGCCAATCCTGCCCCTTTACCAGTACGTCGGGTTTTACCTGACTGATTAAGTTCATCGGGTCAGGCTGGTCAAAAATAATAATATAATTCACTGTTTCTAGCGCAGCCAATACCGCTGCACGGTCGTGCTGATTGTTAATCGGTCTTTGCGGGCCTTTTATCTGTTTTACGGAACTGTCGCTGTTGAGTCCCAGCACGACAATGTCGCCCTGTGCCTTGCAGAACTTGAGAAACTCGATGTGCCCGCGGTGCAGCACGTCGAAACAGCCGTTGGTGAAAACAATTTTTTCGTTTAGCTTTCGGTGCCAATCAAGCTCGGTCAGAATCGAATTAACACTGCGTATCTTTCCGCTCTTTCCACGGTGAACGCTGATAATTTCGTTGACGATTTCGTCGATGGTCACGGTGGCAGCGCCGAATTTTTCGACTTCGATTCCGCCCGCGATATTTGCCAGCCGAACAGCCGTTTCGTAATCACAGTCGGCTGCCAAAGTAACGGTCAGGGCTGCCAATACCATATCACCTGCGCCGGTGACGTCGTAAACGTTTCTCGGTATCGTGGAAATAAGTTTGCTGATTTTATCTGTCTGAAGATATGCACCTTCTTTGTCCAGCGTTATTACCACGGCATCGAGTTTGAGAGTTTCACAAAGCTGTTTCGCGGCTGTGGTGACATCATTCGGATTTTTAATTTCAAAACCAGCCGCGGTGGAGGCTTCCTTGCGGTTGGGTGTAATTAACGTTGCCCCGACATACTTGGGATAATTGGTAATATAAGCCGGGTCAACCAGCACTTTTTTACCGGCTTTTGCGGCCTTTTGAATCACAAATCGGCAGACCGAATCCGTTAATAATGCCTTATTGTAATCCTGCAGACAGATGATGTCGGTCTGGTCGAGCTGCTCTGTGAACATTTTTTCGATTTGCTCAGAGACATCCTTCGGCAGTTCGTCGCAGCATTCATCGTCAATGCGAATAAGCTGCTGCGGATGGCGATGCTGTGCGAGGCCGATGAGCCGCTGTTTCGTGGTGGTCGGCCTTCCATGAATTGCCAGCAATCCACGGGTATCGGCGCCGGCATCATTGAGCATTTTGCGCAGCACCCCGCCGTTATCATCGTCTCCGGTTATGCCTATGCAGCTTACTTTTGCGCCGAGCGCGAGCAGGTCATTGGCGACCGACCCCGCGCCGCCGCAGGCATATTTTGAATTTTGCACTTTAAGGACCGGCACCGGCGCTTCGGGGCTTATCCGCAGCGCGTCGCCGTAGATATAGACGTCGAGCATAAAATCGCCGACGAGCAACACCCGCGGCGAACCGAGGTTTGTTATAGTTTTGAGCAAATGTTCGTACATATTAATTTAAACCAAGCTACTATGAATTATAAGCTTGCGTGATTTTACCAGCGATTGCCCCGTCAATCAACTGTGTAATTACCTCCCGGCCGCTGAGCAGCTCAATTTCAACCGTCAAATGCGCAAATTCGTTTGGTTTATCCTCCAGCCATTTGCCGTTAATCTTGCTGAAATCTTTCTCAGTAGTAAGAACCAGTTCGGCGTTCGAGGCTTTGGCTTCGTCGGAAATTCGGGCAATATCATCTTCGCTATAGTGATAGTGGTCGTCGAAGACCATTGATTTTGTGATTATGGCGCCGAGCGAATTTACCGTGTTCTTAAACGCGTCAGGATTGCCGATGCCGCAAAAAGTTAAAACCTTTTTGTTTTTAACAGATGAAAGCGGCAGGTTATCGCCGCTGGAATTAATAATCGATACCGGCTTGTGAGCCGCCGTTGCGATTGGCAGTGAAGGATTTACAGAGAGAATCGTTTTTTTAATTTCTTCGACGCTGGTTTTATCGGCCTGGTCGGCGCGGGTGATAATTACGGCACCGGCTCGTTCGAGAGACTGGATAGGTTCGCGAAGCAGGCCGGCCGGCAAAACCCTGCCGCCGCCGAACGGGCACGTCGCGTCGATGGTGACAATATCGAGTTCGCGTGCTAATCGCCTGTGCTGAAAAGCATCGTCTAAGATAAGGACCTCGGCCCCGTTTTTAATCGCTTCTTTAGCCCCTGTAAAGCGGTCGGGATTTATAATTACCGGAGTTCCTTCTGCCGAGTGGGCCAGCAGTGCAGGTTCATCAACCGGGTCTCGGCCGGCTTTGTAGCCACGGGTGATTATTGCGCATTTTTTGCCTTTTGATAATATGTATTTTGCCAGCCAGGCGACCAGCGGGGTTTTTCCCGTGCCGCCCGCGGTGATATTTCCGACGCTTATTACCGGTGCGGATACTTTGTGAGTTTTGAATGTGCCGGAATCATAAAATTTGTTTCTTGTTTGAACCGCACAGCGATAGACAAATGAAAGCGGACAGAAGACCAGACGCACAAAGGCCGCGTATGCCCCTTCGTATTTACCAGATATAATGTCCCGCAGTTCCGCCTGCTTCAAGCCACAGCCCTTTAATAATATGCCTTGTTTTTACCAGTTTAGAATGCTCTTGTCATTAGTTTTTATTCCCATTGGCTTTGAGATCCTACAGCAACAGAGAAGGCGAATTATAGATTTAGAAATTGACTTGTTTCCCCTTCCGCTTTGACGGTATAATATTTCTTCAGAGCCGGATAAATACAACCTAGGAGTTTAGCTAAACAGA
>JBBABK010000095.1:0-7375 GCA_041657685.1 Phycisphaerae bacterium
TTCGAGAAGCATTTCAATTACAAAAAATATCTGGTAATCAGGATTAGTAAGTTTCGGAATGACACGGAAAGCGCAAATAAAGACGTAAACAGCTATGATTTGAGTCAATCTGCTGCTGGCTGTGTACTTAGCGCAGCCGGCTAAAACAAACGGCAGGTGTTCGGCAATGATTTTGCGGTAATCGGTAATGCTGGTTTTTCCGCGCTGCGGCTCTTGTTTTGTAAACATAGCATCTCCGCGCAGCGGACGCATAATAAAAGAACGCCGCCGCTAATCACGTCCAGTCAGGGGCAGGAACCCCTTGGGAACATGAAAAGCTAAACGGCGCTCTTTCTATAGCAATGGTGCAGTACCGCCGTTATTTTGTTTTAACCACAAAATAGCAGCGGTGCTCTCTGTAGAAACAAAGAGCACCGAGCCTTCCAAACGTTTCCCAACCTAAAGTTTCCTGCTTTGACTGGAGCGTTCGAAATCTCAGTGACTTTTTATTGGCGGACTTGTCCGCCGCAGGCGGATTTCTCTCCGCCGGATGTATATTAAATCAACTCCGGATAGAATTCAAGATAAATTCCAAAAAAATTGTTTTATTTTTTTGACGGGTGATAATTGCGTGGTAAATCAGGTGCCCGGCGACTGGTAAACGAATCCCCTGCCGCGTGCGGCAGGGCTAACCGTTAGAGGATTTCGAGGCCGACGATTGTGATGTCGTCGATGTCACTGGGGTTCAATTGGTGGGCCTGTGCAAGCTCGTTTAGATTGTGGAACATTTGGGTCAGCGGCAGGTGCGAGAATTCGAGGAACTGGTCGTTATATATAAAGCCCTGCTTATCATCGAACGCGCCGACGAACGGGTCGGCTCCGTCGGAATATAGTATCAGCTTATCGCCGCTCTGCAGTCTTATGCTCTGCTGCTTGTACATCGCCTGTTCGAATACGCCCAGCAATGAGCCTCGGATTTCGAGTTGCGAGCATTTGTTGTCGCGGATGAGAATCGGATAGGGATGGCCCGCACGGGCGTAAACGAGTTCGAGCGTTTCGGTATCGAGCAGGCAGTAGCAGCAGGTCGCGAATTGATAGCCGCTGAGCTTCTGTGCGGTCATTTTCAGATTGAGATTTTTTATAACGTCTGCGGGCGGAAATAAGGTGTAATCTTTGCCAAGATCCTGCCGCATCACGAGCGATTGTTTGATGAAAATCGTAAGAAGCGCAGCGGGCACTGAATGGCCTACCGCGTCGGCGATAAAAAACCCGATATGTTTTTCGTCGAGCTTGTTGATGTCGTATATGTCGCCGGAGACCCACTCGGCCGGTGAGAATACAGTGGCCCAGTTAAATTTTTCGGTGTTCGGCAGATGCTTCGGCAAAAAGTCGCGCTGGACGAGTCCGGCCAGCCGCATCTGCTCGGAAATATTATTGACCATCGCTTCCGTCGCTTTGAGCTGGTCGGCGAGCCGATTTGCGCAGGTGCTGACCGCGTTCATCGGCGGCGTGGCGGGCCTGACCACCATACCGGGGCTTTGTTTTCGGTACGCGAGATTGACGCTGATTCGAATCCACAGCTCGTCGAGGTCGACGGGGTACAGCGTGCCGTTTTCGTTGATTTGTTCGGTATCGACATCGCGGTCATCACGGGGATTGATGTCGAGCAGGATTACGCCAATATTGTTCTGTTCGAGCGATTCTATTATTTTGGCGAGTCTGCCGGGATGCGAAATATCCGTTCCGACAGGGTCTATGATTACGGTTCCGATAAGGTTGAGGCGGTGGCTGATGCGGGCGAAATCGGGTATGGTCAGGATTAGGTAGGACAGTTTTCTCTGCCTGAGGAGCTTGCGAATGCGGCCGGGCATCTGTCCGCGGCTGGTAAGATATATGACGTCGGTAAAACTGAACAATAAATCGGTCTGTGCCAAAGCTGTAGTCGCCATCTGGTTCCCCGATTATCCCTTTACTTATAGGACGTTAAGACAAGCTGTATTTCCTGTCTGCATCAGAAAATGTTTTCGGCTTGTTCGGGGGGTGACTTTGCGGGATTTTGAGGTTTTGGCGGGTCGGCGGTATATTATTTTCAGCCCGCGAAAATGGCTGAGCCTATTCGCAGGATGGTCGCTCCTTCTTCGAGCGCTTCTTCGTAGTCGCTGCTCATTCCCATACTCAACTCGGTAAAGTCCTGGCCCACTACCTTTTCGCCCTTCATTTCTTCAAACAGTTCCCGCGCCCTTGCGAAGCACTGTCGGACTACCTCTTTGTTATGGGTCAACGGAGCCATTGTCATCAAACCGCACAATTTCAGGTTTGGCAGCGTTTCTATTTGCTCGGCGAGGTGAATCGCGGCCCCGACGGGGACGCCGTATTTTTGCGGTTCGTTGGACGTGTTTACCTGCAGCAGGATGCGGGGACAGATATTGAATTTTGCGGAGGCAAGATTGATTTCCTCGGCGAGCCGGAGCGTGTCGACGGAATGGATTAACGACAGCAGCGGCAGGATTTGCCGGACCTTGTTCCTCTGCAAATGGCCTATCATATGCCAGTGAATATCCCCGGCAGCAAGGCCGTTGGAGCTGCCGCCCTCGAAATACTCCTCGATTTGGGTGGTTACTTTTTTTAACTGCTGAACACGGTTTTCGCCAAGTTCGGTATAACCCAGGCGGAGCACCTCTTTTACCGCGTCAAACTCGGCTGATTTTGTAACGATAACGAGCTTGACCCCGGCGGGGTCTCTTTGGGCACGGACGCAGATTTCTGCGATTTTGTCTTTTAGCTGATTGATTTTTTCTTCGATTTTGAACATTTTTGCCAATGTTGAAAATTATTTGAAAAGATGATAAAAAAATATCATCAAAATAGTTTTTTTGCCAATAAAAAAGCTGTAAATATGGGATTTTTCGGATGGCCGGCAGTTTCCCCGTGTATCCAAACCCGCCAGAACGGCCTATAAAAATTACTCGAAACTTGAATTTTAAGCTTGATTTTCTATTTTGGACAAGGTATATTGGACAAGTAACTGGGGAGCTTGGGGCTGTGGTTCCCTCTCGGGAATGAAATTTATTGACAGTCTTTTTGTTTTAAACTAAGCTCCGTTGTTATTCCGATATATAGTGACATAAAGCTGCGAAGGCAGCATTTTGAACCTCGGCGAGGCAGCGAGGCATACCGGTTTCCCCCCCAGCCGGTCACCTCCACCTCGCCCGTTTTTTGCGCTTCCAAAAGTACCTTCAACTATTTTTTACAGCGGCAAAATACCTGTGAAAAATTAAAAATACCACAACCGCGATAATTGCCATCGTGCCGCCGAACGCGAATGTCGCGGCCGGTGAAAAACGCTGCCAGAGGAAACCGGCTATCAGACTGGCGGGAAGCGCGGCCAGACCTGTAACGGTGTGAAAAGTCCCAAGTGCGGTGGCCTTGAGATTGGCCGCGGCTAAATCGGAGACGAGCGCTCTCTGTGTGCCGTCAACCGCGGCAAATACGACGCCGTAAAGAGCGAAAAGAATGATGAAGAGCCACAGCGAATCCGCAAAAGCAAAGCCGAATGAAACAGCAGCGAATAATGCGAAACCAAAAATGATGACGGGCGGTCTGCCGATGCGGTCGGATATTGAACCAAAAGGAACCGAAAAGACGCTGTAAAAAATATTGTAAAGAATATACAGCAGAATCGGAGCGGCGATTGATGATTTGCCCGTGAAAAGCTGCTGGGCGTGCATTACAAAAAACATATAACTGAAATTGCCGAGTGCGAAAATTCCGCTGACGAGAATAAAAAGTTTCAGGGGCGCAGGCAAAATCGCGAGGCTGATTTTCAAACTCTTGTTATGTTTCTCGACCGAAGGCTCTTTTACGAATCGTATCGGGATAAGTGCGAACAGCCCGACAACGCCGGCGACAATAATAATGGTTCGAATCTCCATGCCCGCAAACCAAAGCAGTACGAATGAAACCGACGAGCCGAGAATCGCGCCTGCGGTATCGAGGCCGCGATGAATTCCAAAACCTTTGCCGCGGTTATTGTTCGTAATTGATTCGGCTATTATTGCGTCACGTGCGGCTGTTCGCAGGCCCTTGCCGATGCGCTCGGCCGAGGCGAAGGCGAGCGCGGCGTGCCAGGTTCTGGAGAGGCCGAGCAGCAGTTTAAATACAACTGAAACGCCGTAGCCGGAATAAACGAAGATTTTTCGTTTGCCTGTTTTGTCGGACCAGTAGCCGCAGAAAACTTTCAGGATGCTCTCGATGCTGTCGCGCAGTCCGCCGGTCAGGCCGACAATAAGGCCGGTCGCGCCGAGCGATTCGAGGAACATCGGCAGAATGGGCATTATCATTTCGCTGCTGAGGTCGTTGAGAAAGCTGACGGCACTCAGCAGGATGACGTTGATAAAAGATTTTTTCGGCTTGTTGTCGGTCATAAAAATTTTATTTTATTCGCCGCTGATTTGGACTGTAAAATGCCTGCTTCGCGGGCCGTCGAATTCGCAGAAAAATATTCCCTGCCACGTGCCGAGATGGAGCGAACCGTCGCTGATTAAGATTTGCTCGCTTGCACCGACGAGCGAGCTTTTTACGTGCGAATCGCTGTTGCCTTCGCCGTGCCGGTATCCGGGGCGATTGTGCGGGATCAATTCGCCGAGCGTAAGCAGGATATCGTGAATGACGGACGGGTCGGCGTTTTCATTTATGGTAATCGCGGCTGTCGTGTGCGGGCAAAATACAATCGCGTGGCCGTTTTTGATTTTTGCATCTGTCACGGCCGAGCTCACCATAGCCGTGATATCGAGCATCTGGTTTCGCTTGTTGGTGGATATGCCGAAAGTTTTCTGCACAATTTTCATTTTACTGCCGGTCCTTTTTATTCAGCAATTCCTTTATGGATTCGAGCTGGATTACCGCCTCAATATCGCGAGGCCTGCCCATCGCCTTTTTGGCTTCGATAAGTACGCCTAAATTTAGAACAGGATAATTCACATCGTCGGCGGCAACGGAACTGCTTTGCGCCTTGACTTTCCCAAAATCGCCGACTCCCTGAACGTAACTTACGCAGTCAAGCTGGCCGAGGTCGGTATCAAGATAGAGATTTTTCATGTTTTTACAATTTTCCTCGGTAAGTTTAAGCGGAATTTTGTTCGGTGTCATCCTGTGGACAGGGTGTAAATCCTCAATCGCTTTTTGAAGTTTGAGCAAATTAGAAGGTTTGAAATCGCAACAGACATCTACATCTTCGGTGACCATCGTGCAGCCGTAGGTGACGCCCGCGAATCCGCCGATTAGAACAAAATCAACACCGGCCTTGCTTAATCTTTTCAACAAATTATAAAAATCTGAACTCATTTCGGCTTAGCTGCGTTATATAATTTTTTGAATGTATCCAGTGCGATTTGATGACGCCTTATTCTTTCGATGATCGGCCGCTGAACATTATCATACAGCATAACAATATCTATGCCGTAAGCCTTGGCTTTAGCCAGGCCCGGGTACTCGGCGAGCAGTTTTTCTTCAAGATTTTCCATAATCACATCTCATCGACAACTTCGATGCCGAGCAGTTCGGTCAGGCCGTGGCGGATTGTCGCGGCCGTCAGGTCGCAAAGCAGTAATCGCGTCGGCCGTTTATCAGGTTCGGCTTTTAAGACCGGGCAATCGGTATAAAAGCTGCTGAATTTCTGGGCAAGCTCGTATAAATAGGCCGTCAGAAAATTGGGGTGATAGTCGGCGGCGGCTGATTCTATAATCTCGCCGTAGCGGAGCAGGTGCTTTGCCAAATCAAGCTCGGCCGGTTCTGTCAGATTCAATTCGTTTATGCCGGCAAGCTCGGTTTCGATATCAACTTCTTTGGAAACGGCTTTGCGTTCGATTGATTTTATTCGCGCGTATGCGTACTGCATATACGGCGCGGTGTTGCCCTCCATCGCGAGCATCTTGTCGAAGCTGAACACATAATCGCTGGTGCGGTTGTTGGAATAATCTGCGTACTTGACCGCGCCGATGCCGACGGCATTTGCGATTTTTTCTTTCTGCTTTTCGGGCAGTTCGGAATTCTTCTGGTCAACAACTGCTTTCGCACGTTCGACGGCCTCGTCGAGCAAGTCTTTTAATTTCACGTTTTCGCCGGAGCGGGTTTTTAACGGCTTGCCGTCTTCGCCAAGCACCGAGCCGAACGTGACATGATGCAGCATTTCTCTTTTCGCCCATCCGGCCATCTCGGCGACGGTGAAAACCATATCGAAATGCAGAGCCTGTCTTGCGTCGGTGACATAAATAATCTCATCGGCTTTTAATTCATTGACGCGGTATCGTATCGCAGCTAAATCCGTCGTCGCGTACAAATACGCGCCGTCTGATTTTTGTATAATTACCGGCAGCGGCTCGCCGTCTTTGTTCTTGAAACCTTCTGGAAATACACAAACAGCCCCGTCGGATATTTTGGCAAGGCCTTTGTCTTTCAATTCTTTTACAACTTCGGGCAGTCTATCTTTATAAAAACTTTCACCTCGTTCATCATCCTTATTCAGCTTAATTTGAAGTTGTTTATAAAGCTGTTGGTAATGAATTCTAGACTGACCAACTATCATTTTCCAGAGTTCTAAAAAAGCTTTATTACCGTTATGCAATTCAACAACCGCATCTCTTGCCTGAGAGGCAAAGTATCTATCATTTATATATTTCTCACTGGCTTGTTTGTAAAAACGTTCCATATCTTCAAGTGGCGGCGGTGTCCACTCTACCGAATCTAATTCTTCTATCTTCTGCTGTAAAAAAACAACTAACATTCCAAATTGTGTACCCCAGTCGCCGATGTGGTTTTGTGGGATTACGGTGTGGCCGAGGAAATCGAGGATTCGGCAAATGCTGTCGCCGATGATGGTGCTGCGCAGGTGGCCTACGTGCATTTGTTTGGCGATGTTGGGGCCGGAGAAATCTACGACGATTCTCTGCGGCTTTTGAACTTTGCTTATGCCGAGATGGTTTTTCGAGTCCACGCTTATTTCGAGCAGTGAGCGGAAAATATAATCCGATTTCAACCGCAGGTTTATAAAGCCTGGGCCTGCGATTTCGGGCGGCTCGCAAATATCTGATAAATCGAGCTTTTCGACGACCTGCTCGGCGAGTTTGCGCGGATTGGTTTTCAGTTTTTTGGCTAACGCCATAACGCCGTTGGCCTGATAGTCGCCGAATTTGGCGTCCTTGGCAGGCTGAACAATCGCAGGCGCGTTCTGGCCTGTCACCTGCCGCATCGCTGCGGCGATTCTTTCTTCGAGTATGTCAATGACAGGTTTCATTTAAGCCACAGAGTTCACAGAGAAAATTTTAACCACAGATTAACACAGATTTTCACAGATTGAATTAACTACTAATCAACACTAAATACTAATTTCTATCCCGAT
>JBBABK010000096.1:0-7371 GCA_041657685.1 Phycisphaerae bacterium
TTTTTTGGCCTCCTCTGTCTCAAGCGGGACGGCTCTTTTTATTGGTTTTTTATCTGCTGTTTTCACAATCTGTTTTCCTTTTCTAAAAAAATCTCTATTTGTTGTTTTGTCCAGTATCGTCGCCCGTTAATGATTTTGGCTGCTTTTGGTAACTGTTCTGCATATAGCCATTCATAGGCTGTGGTCCGACCAACACCCAACAAGCGGGCAAGGGTAGTGATGTTGTACAGGATAGCTTCGTGGGATTGATTATCGTTAATTGCTCCCCTATTTGCATGTTGTTTCAATTTTTTCATCAACTCAACAATCGTTAGTGATTCATTTCTTTAATCTTAAAAAATCCGATTTACTAACTATAACTATAACAGTTTCCGAATTGCAAAAAATGGTATAGAATTGCCGCGGAATAAGTTTCTGATGAAGTGGCTTATAGTTGCTTCAATGGTATGAATGGATACGTTTTTTGATTATGGAAAAGTATTATACTCTAATTCTTTTCCATGATACTCTTTAGCTTCTCATATAGTTTTTGACTATTTCTTCTCAAGTACCCTTGCATTATTTTATAACGAGGCGTTTCGTTTTGGGAATTTTCCGGGTAGCCTATCTTGTCTGCAATCCATTCCCAAGATTCCGACTTTGTGCCTCTGGGCATATCAGTAAAATTTGATTCGTCTTTAAGGAGTTCTTTTAACGAATCTATAGCCTTCTCTGCCGCTTTGTTTTTTGGTTGCCCCGGCTTCTTACTTTTGGCTGGTTGTATTAGTTTTCTCAGCTCAATAATAGCTTTAATATGAATTGCGTATATTATCTCGTGAAACTCTGCTGCGGCTAATTTAAACTCTCTTATTGGCTCGACAGGCAAACGTCCAAACCATTTAGCTCTTGCTATATTGCATTGCACTGCAACCTCAATCATTTTTTTATAACCTACTTTTAAATCCCCTCTCAAAGCTGGAAACTGTAAGAGTAATACGCTTTCTATGTTTTCACAAACAGGCTGTATTGCTATAACTCGATATGTAAATGCACACTCTGCTCGTCCATACCAATTAGCGACCTTGTCATCAATTTTTTCTTCCACCCATCTTTCAAGATGCCTGCCAATATAGGCGGATTCTTTGGCGAGATACGCGAATTGAGATTTTACCCATAAATCGATATTGTCACTCTCTTCAACAATGTATTTATCAAATTCAGTAGTCCGTTCAATATCACCGCCCAAAAAATACTGAATTTCATCACCGAACAAATTCCTTCCTGCATCTATCATGGTTTGAACTATCTGCTGCTCTGATTTTTCAACTTTCCTTTTGTTTTGAGGCTTAACAGATTCATCATTGCCTTGGGGTTTGGAGCAATTAGATTGCGTCTCACAGTTTTCCTTGAATTTGTCTGGAAAACGCTTTTTGAGAAGGTCTTTGTCGAGGGGTATATCTACCATACTTTACCTGTCTTTCATCGGGTCGGTCTGAGCAGCAGCAGGTTAGACAGGTAAAAAAACCTTACTACTGCTCAAACCGCTTAGCGGTTAATTACTCCGCTGTCCCGATTATGCTTTTACTTCTCTTTCATTTGTTCAAAGATGGACCGTTGTGATTGCTGCATATAAAAGCCGGTTTTGCGAAGCAACTCCAAATACTCCAGCTTAGAGAGCAGTTCAAATCCATCCAGATTCGTTCTTACATCATCATTCCAGTAGCAGTCATAATCGAGATGTTTTGGGTCGAGGTCTTTTGACAAAAGCGGCCCGCTTGTCGAGACGATATTGCCATCGCCATCTGTTTCGATTGCGAACAAATCGCCGCTTTGCTTATGCTTATAAATTGCCTTGCTCGTCATTTGATTTCTATTATTTTATTGGCTACCGGTCAGTATATCATCCCCAACACAAACCATTGCTTTTTATTCTATGCCTACGCATGACAGAATCTGCGGTATATATTCATCTTCCCTAAACAGAATATGTGATTCAGCGAAACGTTTTTTGTCCCAATCATACTTTTTTTGCATTATGTCAAACGTTGTTTCCGATACTATGAATGAATCAAGCTCAACATTTTTAAGCCCTGTCCGCTTGTTTATCTTTTGCGAAAGTCCCTTAAGTTTTTCGTGCAACTTTGCTTTTTCGCTGTGAGCATAAGCTTTTTCATAAACCATCCCGTGAGGTTCAATAAAGATTATTCGCTGTGTTCTGTTGTCTTTAACCCAGAGAATAAAATCTGGATATACTCCGGCATCGTCAAAAAATCCTATACCCTTGCCTCGACCAAGATTTCTTAAGAGAAAGATTTCTTTCTCTTTGGGGACACCCTTGTTTTTTATATAGTCCCTGAGCTTCTTTACAAAATCTTCTTCACTCGGTTCAAGTCGTGGCGGTACGGTTTCGATTTGTTCGCCGCGTTTCACTAATAGCGGCTGATATAAATGCAGGTCAAAATGAACATTTTGAAGCTCACTTGTTTCCTGTTTGTATATCCGCTTACCTTCTTTTATCAGTTTCTCTATTGCCTTAATCAATCGCTTTTCTAACTTTGGTATCTTAATAATGTAGTTGCAGAAATTTGAATGTTTTCCGTCTAACGTCGAGCAGACCATAGTTTCTGTTTCCCATCTTTGCTGACAAACGTAATAATACTTCTCAATGTACTGTCTCAGAATGTTTAAAACGGCATTATAGAGTAATGGAATGTCGCCAAGCTCTTTCGGCTCTCTGATACTGTCATTGGCTATGAGTGAATACAGTCGATTGTCAGAATGATTTAAAATGCTTCTCAATTCAGCTAAGCGAACCACCATATTTGAAAAACCACGCTGTTCCTTATACTCCAGCAAATCCAGATACACCTTTTCTCGATCGGGCAAGTTAAGACTTTCTTCAGGTATCGGTTTATCCTCACCTGCTTCTGCCTCAACCATTTTCAAGCCAGCTTTCCCACTACGCAGCGTCTCGACCCTTAAGGATAAATCAACCTTTACTTTTGCCGCTGTATCAGGCTCAAGGAGAAATTGATACTCATCAACAAAGTTTCTGCCATCCGGTATAGCTGGAATTAAAAGACCTTGATTTAAAAAATCAGTATTCTTTTTTATCTTAAGTGAAAGTTCTATTCTGCCTTCCGTTTCGACACCTTCTTTTTCCAGATAGTCCCTGAATTGGCTCATATAGTTGGCTCTGATAGCAAAGATATTCAGAGTCTCCAGTGTCGGCAGAAATTCAGGGTGATTACCGTCAATAGCTGTACTTCGTTTTAGTTTTCTGTCAAGACCAAGCAAACGAACACCACGGCCGAAAAGCTGAATAATCGATGAACCTTCGCTTCGGCCAATGTTCAGAAGTCCCATATTTGAAACACGCCAGCTACTCCACCCCTCGATGAATTTCTTAGCACCTACAAGAATATTAATGTCAGAATCAGGCAGGTTTATTTTCCCAAATAACGTTCCGCTTATTGCATCTTCTTCGAGTGTAATATCAGGAGCATCTTCTTCCACAATTTTCTTGAAGGCACTTGTGTCGCCTATGTAAATTAAACCAAAATAATCATCAGAGCCGCCGACTTTAAGGGCGATTTCTCCGGCGCTACCACGAATATCACATAAATGTAGGCCGCCGCTTGAAGAGCAGTGAAACACACTTTTTAAAATTTTGCTATATAAGGTTTGCCCATCTTCCTGTTTAGTTTTTAAATATGCCAACTTATCTACAAATAAATCGTTCCCATCCTCTGTATTTAATCCCGTTTGGCCATTTAGAATTTTCTCTATTGTTTTGCAAGCCCATCCTTTTTTGTTTTCAAGAAAGCAGTGGAAGAATTTGGCAATAGTCAAAATATCGGATTTTTTCTGTTTATTCTGGCTATATACAGCATTAACGCTACTGCCGACAAAAATCCACAAGGGTGTTTCGATGTTGTATTTTCTTAACTTCTCTTTTTTATCATCGAAGCACCGTTTCTGCTCATAGTATGACAACAAATTTGCCAGTAGCAGAACGTTTGTCTTTTGTTCTTCCAATTCTTCTTTAAGATTAAGAATCAAAAAGTCTTTTCCATAACCATCCCCGTAGAAGTACTTGTATGAATAATCGAAGATTATAGCCTTGCCGTATTCTGCGGTAAGTTCATCATTCCTTGCAGCAGTCAAGGCTTGTCCAAAGGTTGCGCTGTATTCAAAGGTAAATCCTGTTTCACCAAGCCTATCCCTGAATCTTTTCCATGCCTCACCACCACTGCCTTTATGTCCCTCATCAACAAATATCAGGTTATTACCCTGAAAACATTCTACATCTACACTGACACCACCGCCTTTTTTTTCTTCTACAAGTTTGTGAATTTCAATCACCCTGACAGCATTTTTATCCGTTATGCCCAACCCGCTTTCATCAGAATTAAATTTTTCACAGGGAATCCCGGATAATCTCATTTCTAAGATGTGCTGTTCGGACAAACCTTCGTTTGGAGTAATCAGCAGAATATTATCCAAAGACTGATTGTTGTAATGCAAAAACTGCCGGTAATTGAAGTGCATTATCAAAGTTTTTCCGCT
Organism: Phycisphaerae bacterium; assembly: GCA_041657685.1. Taxonomy (GTDB): domain Bacteria; phylum Planctomycetota; class Phycisphaerae; order Sedimentisphaerales; family Anaerobacaceae; genus JBBABK01. The sequence goes on from JBBABK010000096.1 coordinate 4,549, forward strand.
TCCGGTTGCCATCCAGTAAGCAAGCTTTGTAAGGTCGTCTTCTGTAAACTCAGAATCAGGCACTTCTCCTGTATCTTTTCTGGCGTTCCGCTCAGCCACAAAATCATTCAGAGCCTTTACAAAACTGCTTTTGTGATTGAAATACCAGTCCAGAAATATCTCGGTATAAAGAACGGCTAAAAATTGAAAGTATCGAAGCGTAATCGGTTCAGGCCGCGTTTTGTTCATCTCATCAAGGTGTCTTTTTATATTCTCATCGTAGCGAGCCAAATCTATCGGGCCAATCCTAACATCCTCAAGACCATTTATTAAATGTCGAATGTGGCTTTGTCCGTATGGGTCATATCCCTCTTCTGCTTTTTTGATAATTTCAAACAGCTCTTTATTCTCTTTAAAGCCAAGCAGGTTATTGAACCACGCCAATAAAACAAGGCGATGTTCCAGCTTTATGTAATTACTTCCGTTAGCCATCCCTTAGCTTCCAGCAAACATCCTGTTCTTGAATATGGGGTCAAGCGACTTTGCGCCCGGTATGAAACTATCCCCGTTGACAAAGATTTCGTCTGCTCCGTCAGTAAGCTTATTTTCTACGACAAATTTCTTATCCTGCTCATAGTCCTGCTTTTTCCAATCCTTTGTCGTTCGCCAGATAACAGAAACTTTTTTGTGGTCAATAGCACCTCGATAGACAACATATTTGTTATCTCCGTTCTTATAGACTTTTCTGGAATCGACATTAAGGCCAAGCAAATAGTTAAACGTTTCCGGCAAATCCACTGGCTTTTCTTTCGTTTGGCCCTCGCAATGAATCAATAGCTTATAATCAAACGGCGATGCTAATTTTTCTATATTCAGGAATGTCTCGCTTCCTTTGGTCTCAAAATCCAGCATATACTCCAAAAGGTAATTATCAAATTTCATATACCCCTGTTTGGCATCATCGAAGCTGATATTATTCAAGACATCTTCGTAACTTTCCATTTGAAGATACTTAATAATTCTTGGACTTCTATTTGCTTCTTCTGTTGTTGCTTGACGTTCTGGTTTCCCTCCGCTCCACTTTGGTGTAAAAACAACCTTTTTTATACGAGGTAAAATTACAGAGTCAAAATAGCGAGCCATTTCAGCTATAATGAATCCTCTTCGCATCCCATCCTCTCGATTAAGATTAACAATAGCGTGAGCCGTTGTTCCTGAGCCAGCAAAAAAATCGAGTACAAAATCTTCGGCATTGTCTAATCCAGTAGTTCTCAAACAGTCTTCAACAAGAGACCTTGATTTAGCAAAATCAAAATTCTTTTCACCAAACAGGTCTTTTAATTCCGCCGCTCCGTAATTCGCAGATGCATACAGATTGCTATCCCACCATGTTATAGGCAAGGAATCTTCGTCCATACGAGTTTTAAAATCAATGGATATTTCCCCTTCTGGAGTTCGACGAACACGATATTCTTCAAGTTCGTTGGGTACTCTCTCATGTCCTCGTTGCCAATTTTTTTCAATTAATTTGCCGCCTTTCATGCCGGTTGGGTAAATAGCTACTTCTGCTTTGGAAGGCTGTTCCAATAAAATATATCCGCCTGATTGGTTATCCCATTTCATTTTTGGGATTCGGATACTGTTTTTATCACTTACGAAAATTGGATAAAACAATTTCGGCCTATCTTCTCTTCTATCATTTGAACCTGAACGGACAAAATTTGCCCAAGCAAACCGGCCTAATTCATCTTTCTTCGGATAACGGGATAAGCCTTTTTCGGTTTTAAGAAGACTGCCTGGGAATGCCTGCTCTGATTTACCGAAGAACAAGGCATATTCATGTGCAGGTGCGAGCCGACCAGTTGTCTTGCGTCCTGCTGGATTTGAACGCACAGCAACTATACCTATTTCTTTCTCAAACAGTTGTGATAATATGGCTTTCAATCCAGATAATTCTTCGTCGTCAATCGCAACACAGATAATGCCTTCCTTTTTTAGAAAATTATAAGCCAATATTAATCGGTTTTCGACCATACTCAACCAAGATGAATCTTTATAATCATTCTTATAAAGAATAGATGAAGCATCGGTATTATATGGCGGGTCGATATATATAGATTTAATTTTGTCTTGATACTTATCTTTTAATAAATTCAAAGCTTGGAAATTTTCACTGTTTATCAAAATACCGTCTATCATTTCGTCCAGATTTCCAAAACCGGCAAGTAAGCGGCCAGTAAAATCTTCACCAAAATGTTTTGTATCCAGAACAAGAGTTGGATTGTTTTTTATAAAATCTATACGCCTTTGAGTTTTGTCCTTCGCAGTAAAAAGGTCTTTACTATTCTCATCAATATGGAATAGCTCTTTCCATTCATCCCACTGGGCTTGGTTTTCAGATATTTCTTTGTAAAAGCTTTCAGGTATGTTTTTGACCGTTATGCAGTATTGCGTTTCAGTAATAAACTTTTTCTTTTCAAAAAGCTTTTTCTGGAAATTTTCTATCTGGGCAAGGAAAGTAATAATCTTTTGGCCGACGGCCTTCGCTATTTTCATCAACTGAAACCAGCCCTCCGCCCTTGTCTCGTCGGCTGTCCCTATTTCGTCAAGGTTCAGGACTTCATTCTTAAGGTAAAAATCCAGTTCCTTTTCGAGAAAACCCTTCAAGTCCTTATGAATGAAGAAATCCAAATCGTTTCGTTTGGTATATTGTCGCAGGTGATGTTCAAGAAAACTTACCGGCACGCCGTCTGAGGTTTTTCTTTTCTCAGCAAATAATGCAGCCAAAGCTTTATGTTCATTCTTAAAAACTTTGGCAATCGCATCGAGCGTTTCGGCGTTAAT
>JBBABK010000097.1:0-4360 GCA_041657685.1 Phycisphaerae bacterium
CGATGAACTTATTTTCGTTTTCTTCTTTGCGCTGAGCGGAATGCATCTCGACTTTGCGGTATTTTTCAGCTACCTGCCGCTGGCGATGTTCTTCGTAATTTTCCGAACCGTCGGCAAAATCTCCGGTGCCGTCACCGGCGCCGCTGTTGCGAATTCCGAACCTGCCGTCAAAAAATACGCCTGGGGAGGCCTCATCCCGCAGGGCGGAATAGTCATCGGCCTTGCCCTGCTGATTAAACAAATTCCCGCCTTCACGACTTTTGCGGATATGATTATCAGCATCATAATCGGCGCGACGGTAATCCACGAGCTTGTTGGCCCGGTTATCTCGAAGATGATGATAAAAGCCGCCGGTGAAATTCCAAAAACTTCTGCGAAGTAAATTTATCGATTGAGGATGTAAATTGAGCAGTTCAGCAAAGTCGCGAAAATCACCCAAGCGAGATAAGGAAGCATCAATATCGCGGCTGCCGTCGAGACTTTTTTGAATTGTATGATTGTAAGAACAATCGCGGCCAGAAGAATAAATATCTCTATCAACCCGCCCAGGGTACTTTGCATTCCGAAAAAAATAACCGTCCAGAATGAATTCAAAATAAGCTGCACAGCAAAGAGCAGCATAGCTGCACGAACATTTTTCTTGTCGAAACCCCTCTGCCACACAAGAAAAACCGCTATTGCCATTGATATATAAAGGACCGTCCACACCGGTCCGAACAGCCAGTCGGGCGGCTGGAAAAAAGGCTTGTTGAGCTGCTCATACCATTGCCATGTATTCTCGCCGGTCATTCCCAGCGAGCCGATACCCGCCGCGGCAAATGTTGCCGCGAACGAAATTGCCAGCTTAATTACGCTTTGCGATGATTTGTTCATTGGCAGTCCTCAGCAAAAAAAACGCCTTTGATTTTTCAACCAAAGGCGTTTTATATTTTCTTATGCATTTGTCAAATCGAACGGCGATATGTATTCACCGTGTTTTTCCCTGGCCGCTTCGAGTCGTTTGCGAACTTTGCCGAATGTCTCGAACAAAATCTTCGGCGTATCCGGAACTTTGTCGCGATAAATCTCGCCGAGCCGCTCCAGCTTGGCGAGGTTCTCCGGAATGCGAACTGTAAACTGCTTGACGTAATCAGTCTGATTGTAATCTTTATTCAGATTCTTCTTAAACAGCCCGGCCAGGTCCTCATATACCGGGATAATTCCCGTCGGCGTCTTAATGCCCTGTGCGTCGCCGTTGACTCGCATCTCCGCCCACAGCACCCACACCAGCTTATCCGCCATCCCGTTCATATATTTGCCGTTTTCATCCCGCAGAAAATAATTGACCGAGAAAATCTTCGGCTGTTCTTTAATGCCATTGGCGATATCGAGATTATTCTGAATGTACTTGCCAAGCGGAATCGATATGAACGATAAATTGCTCATCAAGTCGAACTTGCGAACGCCTTCGACTCCGATAGCCGCCGACGTCGTTTCCGATTCGATTGATGCGCCCTTGATAATAATCCCTTCGGTCCAGTCGTACGCCTCCTCCACCGGCACCCAGGTATCACTGTCGCGCCCGCCGTACAACACCCCGCCCACCGGCACGCCCGACGGGTCATCCATCAGCGGGTCTCGATTATCAAGCTCACTGATTCGCACCGTGTACCGCGCGTTCTTATGCGAAGGTGTCACCACCTTGCCGTCCGGACCGACCATTTCCTCTTTGTATTTGCCCGCGTAATTTGTGCCTTCCTTCGGCAAAGGCTTTCCCATCCCGAGCCAGTGCGCCTTGCCGTCATCAGTCACAAGTATATTTCCGAAAATCACTTCGCCCGGCGTTGTAACCGCCCTGTGAATAATCGGGTCGTCTTTCGGATTGACGTCCTGAATAATCCCGAAGATTCCCTGCTCGACGTTCACGCACCGAATCTCACCATCGATTTTTCGCAGGTACGCGATATCATCACCGATAATCGTCTGGCCCGGCAGCATCGAAGTCGAAGTCTTGCCGCAGGCGCTGGGAAACGCACCGGTGAAATATGTCACCCGGCCGCCGTGCCCGTGCACGCCCATCACGAACATATGCTCGGCCAGCCAGCCCTGGCGGTCCGCTTTTTGAATAGCAAGGCGCAGTGCGAGTTTTTTCAGTCCGATTGTATTGCCGCCGTACTGCGTATTGACGCTGTACACCATATCCTCTTCGAGGTCGATATAAACGCGTCGCTTGTCGGTATTTTTGCTGACGAAATTTTCCAGCTCACCTTCGCTGTGCAGGAACCTGAAGAAATCCTGGGAATCGCCGATGCTCTTAAATTGCTCATATCCTTTGCGGTACAAAATCGATTCGCTGTGCGCGACGTAAGGCGAATCGGTAATCTGCACACACGGAATGCTGAACTCTGAACCCGTAGGTCCAAGGCACCAGAAGCAAACCAGCATTTCTCTGCCCTTCATCGAGCCGCGCAGATAACCTTTAACTTCCGCAAGTCCTGTTTCTTTTTCGATAGACTTAATTCGCTCGCCCAAATCCACGCCTTTGCGCAGCAGGTATCTCGTTGCCTTCGGGTCACGGCCCTGGTCGTAATATCCGTCGAAATGGACCGTGTGTCCTTTGATAGCCAACGGCTTTTCTTCGCCAAGCTCGACCGCGCGTTTGCGAATATATTCGGCGTCCGCGTCCGAATCGCTCATCACAAAAACCCGGTCCGGCTCGCATAATTCGATAGCATCGGCTACGAACTGATGCAACTTTGGGTTAGCCAGCTCGGCTAATTTCTTATAATTTTCGCCCGTCACTTTGTTTTTCAAAATCTTTTGCATAACTCCTGCCCGATTAATTTCTTAACTATTTTTCCTTCCTCGCCTTTTCAGCCGTTCTTTTCCCTCTCGGTACAGCCGTAACATTCTACCCAAATCTCGCCGCAAGTCAAAAAAAATGCAAAAATCCCTTTGTTAGGCTTAGCCGCGGGCTCTGTCCACGGTTTTCGTTTAGCAGTCGCCGCCACGACGACTTTTTAGCCCCCGCCATCATCGCCGCAAGGCGTGTGGCGAGGGTATCCCGTATTTCATCCGGAATTTTATTGAATCACCATACAGAAAAAGTTAAAATGAATCTGGAATTTGTGAAACTGTCTAAATGCGAAGTAAATAAGGGGGCCCGCTATGAAGAAGAAATCTTTTTTCCCGTCATTGTACGTTGCTTCAATTTTAATCATACTTTCAGCCGCTGCTTACTGTGAGGAATCCGATTCGCCGCAAATCCAGTGGGCGCCGACCCTGGAAGATGTTTTGGATAAAGAAGATTTCAGGATACTGGTCTTTTTCGAAGCCCGAAGCAGTTGTATGGCAGATTTCGAAGAGGCTTACGAGACCGCCAGATTCGTCGAACCTGAAAAAATCGAAAGAATAATGGACGCACTGGCCGAATTTCAATTTTGCGAAAATTCAGAAGAATGTGCTTATGCCAACCCGGCCTGGATGGGGATTGTCGACAGTAACAATCAAGGCGTGCTGATAAGGATGTCCTGGAGTCATATAGATGAATCTGTGGAATGGTGGGGTTCAAAATCTTCTGCGCTTTATGAGGTGCTTTATGAATATGGCGTAATTCAGCCGCCCGCCAAAGTTATATATGTGAATGACCCGAACGCAGTTCATTTTGAAAAGCCCAAATTAGAATCTTTGCCTGTCAAGCCGAAGATTATCTCATTTATACGCAGCAGCGATTTTGATAAAATGTATGTTGATGTGGACCCGCGCAGGACTCCGGTTTATATTCAGGTTGACCCCAATACGCCGAGAATTTATGTCGCTGCTGAACCTAATTCCGGTGAGGTTTACGTCAATCAACTGCTGCCGGGCATTAATGTTATGATTGAAAAAAACTTTGAGCTGATGTTACAGAACAGATGGTTAAGAAATAATTTAAACGAATGCCTAAACAGGCTCGAGGCCAAGGCCGATTTGCCGCCGATAGAACCTGAACCGTTCGATCTTTCTTACCATATGATGCTCACCGGGCCTAACGATTTGCCATACAAGATGCCTCAAATCAGACCTTTAGAACCGACCGGCGACATAATAAGATTAACAGCTTCGATGAACCTTAATGCCCTTGGCCTTAGCTCTGCTGTTTATTCTTCACGAGGCACAATTGGTTTATTCCAGCAGCGTATTGAACGTCTTGGTATTTCACCGCAGGATGATGGGCCGTAATCAGAGGTTTCGCAGGGGAACGGATTTTACTGAGAAAACCTGCTTCGGCGGCGATGTGTTTTCGCCGGAAGCCCGGAATCGATGTTTGAAACCGTCAGTATCAATTTTTCTTGCAAATAAACCCCGTGCGCCTATACTGTACGGTTTCTAAATTTGCCGT
>JBBABK010000097.1:4370-7360 GCA_041657685.1 Phycisphaerae bacterium
TTGCCGTAAGCAGTGAAATTGGGAGCATTTACTATGAGCCTGACGAAATGGTTTCGTAAGAATAATCGCAAGATTATGGCAATAGCGGTAGTCGGCCTGATGGTAGCGTTTGTCGGCGGTTCTGCATTCAGTATGATGTGCAGGAACACAGGGCCGAGGCCGGGCAGGGCTTTTGCGACGTACGGCCAGGATAAAAAACTTACATTGTCAGACTACTCTCAGGCGAGCAACGAACTTGCTCTGCTGCGAAACATTAAAGCTGATATTTGGCTGCGCAACAGCGATGTACAGGGAATCTTGCTGGGGCAATTGATTTTTACTGAGGACAGACTTTCTCCGCAGATAATGACAGCATTGCGACAAATGGTAAGGAACAACCAGTTAAGAATCGGCGAAGACCAGCTCACGGAAATTTCACGAAAAACCGAGAGGGACGAAATTTACTGGATGCTGCTAAGGAACGAAGCAGCGAACGCGGGCATCGCGATAAGTGAGCAATCGGCGGAGAAGATTTTGCAGCAGCTTGTGCCGCAGTTGTTTGAAGGCAGCAGTTACGCCCAGCTTATCAATACTTTGTCGGCACAGGGAGTTTCGCGAGAGCAGGTTCTGTCAACTTTTGCCAAGCTCGTGTCCGTGCTCGATTATGCACTGAAAGTCTGCTCGCAGGAAGACATTACGCGTTTCCAGATAAGTCAGCTTGCCAATATCGAACTGCAAAGGGCTGACGTTAATTTTGTCCCCGTCAACGCCGAGATATTCGCAGATACCCAGCCGATGCCGAGCGAAGAGCAAATCCTGGAACAATTCAATACGTATAAGAATTATTATTCCGGTGAAGTGACGAAGGAAAATTCTTACGGCTTTGGTTACAAAATCGACGAGCGTTTACAGCTTGAATACCTGATAGTAAAACTGGAGGATATCAGCAGTATCATCAAGGAACCGACCCAGGAAGAAAAGCAGAATTATTACCTTTCACACGCAAGCGAATTCGTCGGTCAAAGGCCTTTAGACCCGAATGACCCCAATTCTCTGATGACAGAATATACAATGAGTTTCGGTCAGGTCGCACGGGCAATAACAGGCAGATTAATCAGCGAACGTATGGCCCAAAAGTCACAGGAAATACTCAGCATGGCGGAACAGCTTGCAGAAGAAAAATACGGCGATATGGATGCAGCCGATATGACCGCCGAGCAACTCAAACAGAACGCGGCTGATTTTGCGAAAATCGCCGAAAAGCTCTCGCAGGAATTTAATATAAAGGTATATTCCGGCACCACGGGCCTTCTCAGTATGAGTGACATGCAGCAGGATAGAAATCTCGGCGGTCTTTATACAGCCGATTCGACGGCGGGACGGACTCCAACGGGAATTGCAAATCTGGTTTTTTCAGTCAAACAGGCCGATTCGAATCAGCCTGCGACCGCAGAAAGAGATTCGGTTAAATTTTATGAGACTATCGGGCCGTTCAGAGACCTCGGCCGAAGAATAATTGCGCTGGTGCGTATTATTGACAGTCAACCAGCCGGCGTACCCGACAATCTTGATATCAGTTTCGATTCGACCGGCGTGGTGCTCGACGAAAAGCCGGCCCAGGAAACAACTTTTTCGGTAAGAGAAAAGGTTATCGAAGATTTGAAGCTGCTTGCCGGGATGGAACAAGCGAAACAAACAGCGGAACGCTTCGCAGCGGCTGCCGAAAAAGAAGGGTGGCAGCAGGCAATCGAACAGTTTAATAAAAAGTACCCGACAAAAGAGCCGAACGAGCCGAATAATTTTGATGTTGTAAGCATTGCGAACATAGCGAAGCCTTCGCCGGATTCCGAACAGGTTATGATCGCACAAACGCGCGGTCAGCCCGGCGCTTATTATTTATTGAATGTACAAAACCGTGATAAAGTTCTTGTTAACGAACTGTTTTCATTGGTTCCTGAAGACAGCAACACACCGCCGCAACTGCCGGCGGTTATAAAAGTTGAGCCGGCGGCCGGATATTTCGTTGTAAAAGACCTTGTTGTAAATCGAATCGACCGCAGGCAGTACGAAATCAGCAAAGGTATGATAGCGTTTCAGCAAAACAGTCTCGAACTTCGCAATTTTGCTGTTGTATTTTTCGAGCCGAAAAGCATTCTCGAACGAAATAATTTCAGCATGATAGAAAAATCGCAATCGACGGAATCGAATGACCCTGCCGAGCCGAACGATGCTCAGGTGCCTTAGGAATCCTGATGAGAAAAATCGCTGAAAAAATAGATAATGCAAATCACGGCCTGCTGCTTATACTGGTCGCGGCCCTGGGCTGGGCCGTGCCTGGCGCGGGCTATCTGCTGCTGGGTGAAACAAAACGTGCGTTTATAGTTTTCTTTACTATTGCGATTACTTTTACCGTCGGAATTTACGTCGGCTCAATCGGAGTAGTTGACCCCGTCGCGGCGGGCATTGGAATTCTCGGCAGGCTCAATCCGTGGTATCTCGCGCAAGTGCTGAACAGCCCCGCGATTTTTCTGCTGGGCAACACTGTCGCAGCCGGTGCATACCCTGTTTACGGCAAGCCCCAGGAAATCGGACAGCTTTATACAAGCATATCAGGATTGCTGAATTTATTGGCTATAATTAATTGTGTGCACGTTGCCCATCTCGGCCGGGCCGGAGTGAACGGAGGCAAAGATGCTGATTGACGCTTTTATCACGCTCGCCTCGTTTACCGCACCGTATGAGGTGAAGATGAATCCGCAGTCAATGCTGTGGATGCTTCCGCTGGCGGCCGCTGTCGCGATTATTTATAAGGCGATAAAGCTGCCGCGAATTACCGCGCTGAATTTCATCAAAGAATCGGTGATACTGTTCGCGTCAATCGTGCTGTTCATCATCGCAACTTCTGCGGCATTGTGGCTGGTCGCCTGGCTTGCGATTGAATAATCCGGTCACCGGTTTACTATGGATTATGCAGCAGGCCCAGTTCGATTAGGGTGTTGTACGCCGCCTTT
>JBBABK010000098.1:0-7314 GCA_041657685.1 Phycisphaerae bacterium
CTTCCGATCTTATCGAAACGTCTTCCACATCCGAACAGAGCAGCCGTATCGTATGCATTTGACCCATCGGCCCGGCTGCCCCTGCAATAAAAATTTTATCCGCTTTTCGTATTTCACCTGTTTGTGGAATTATTTTATAACTTTCACGAGGGTCGCTGCCGGCCGTTCCAATCCAGCGAGTTCGACTATAATGCACCCGGCCGAGTCCAATTGAAACCTCTCGCTCGATTTTCTTTCCGCCAAGAACAATATTGATTATCCCCCCCGCCGCGATTTTATCGTTTAACAGTTCTATTGTTTCCGCGTCTGAGCCGAAGTAAATAATGTCATCGAATGCTTCATTGGTCAGCAACTCTAAATCATCAACCGCAACGATAGCTGCTCTCAAATTACATAGTGATTTCAACTGTTTTCCGTTTTGGCAGTGCACCGTTATTAAAGCCGGTTTGCCCTGCGCAAAACATTGCTTAAGATTTTCGATACGCACGTCCGCATCTACGGCTATCAGCATTTTCCCGCCGGCCAAAATCGCATTGCGTTCAAGGGTGATATATGAGCTTTCCACGCAGGCCCACGGCTCAATCAAAGCATAAGCTGAATCACTCAGCTTCTCATCAACAGTAATAAGACCGCTTTCGTTTTTCCCCAAATCAACGAAAATTCTCTCATCCATAATTATGTACTGCTGCAGCGCGCCTTCGAAATTATATCCGAACGCCGCGTTCGCCCCGTCGGTTTTCAGCCAGCGGTAATCTGCCTGTATTATCACACGCTGACCAACACGGTGACGCGTAACTTTTTCGCCAGCAGCAATGATTGTGCAAAGAGTCTCGTGGCCGGGGACAGTCGGCTGCAAATCGGGTTTATAACTGGGGATTTCTTTTAAAATTTCGTTACCGATTCCGGAAATAATTTGAGATTTTCTCGGATGTTTGTCGAATTGTTTAAGTAGCTTTAAGTCCGAAAAACAAAGTCCGACTGTTTCTACCCTGACAAGCACCTGGTACGGACCGGGCGATAAAACTGATTTGCGACTGTTAAGCCCGACCAGGCCGGGTTCGAACACCTGAACTGCGCTTTGAATTGACGGTATTGCCATATTTTTGTTGATGATACTATAAAAAATTCTTTTTTAATCTGAAAAAATACATCAAAACGATGCTCGAAATTTTTTCGTGTTTTGCGTTTTTATCGTAGACTTTAATGGGGGTTCCGTACGTACTTATGTATAGCAGCATTTATAACCGGCCGAAAGGCTTTTTTACAGGCAAAATCTATGATTCATGAATTATCGGACGAATGTCTGTATGTAGGCCTCACTGACCACCAAGCATTTGCAAAAGAGTTCCAGCAGGTCAACGAGGCAGTCGAAAAAAATCCTAAACGTCACGTGATAATGGATTTTTCGAATGTTCAGATGCTCACCTCGTCCAACCTGTCCAACCTGTTGATTTTGCACAACCTGCTCGGCGAGAACGGTTATATGCTCATCATCTGTAACGTATCATTTCAGATTAAATGCGAATTCACAGCCTGCGGTCTGCGGGACATTTTTAATTTCGCAGATGACAAACACGCTGCGATGGAAAAACTGGGCCAGAAAATCTGACGGCGTTACAACTTTACCTTTATGCCATCCGCACGAAACTCGGCTACGAGGTCTCTTAGGTTTTGAAGCAGTTTGTCGAGCTGCTCGGTGTTTTCCAGCAGGTTTTCATACAGCCGGCCGTCATTTACGAATCTCCCAGCCGTTCCGTCGCCGGTATCGATTTTCTCCGTTATCATCCGCAGGTGCCGCAGGGTAACGGAAAGCTCTTCGGTAATTTCGTTGGCCGAAGATGAAAACTCATTGAGATAATCGAGTGTGTCGGACGCCTTGGCGGTGACTTCACTGAGATTTTCGAGTGATTTTTTAATATTATCTTTATTCCCCTGGTCACCGAGAATATCGTTGGCGTTGCGAACAAGATTATCAATGCCGTTAATAACATCCTGCAGTTTCTGTTGAGTCTCTTTCGGAAAAAATTCGTTCGCCACGCCCGTCGAGCCTTGCAGCACCATTTTATTTGTAAGATATGTCGCCCCGGGCCTGTTAGGTTCCAAATCTTCAGGATCTGTCTCGATTTCGATATAGCTGCTTCCCAGCCCGCGGGTAATAACCTTGATGTCAACGGTCGAAGGTATATTTTTGTACGTATCATCGATGCTCAGCACGCACATAACCTGGTGATAAGTCTCTCCCGTACGGTCATCGAGCCTCGGCTCAGGCGGCATTACATTAGTTACCCGGCCGATTTGATATCCGCAGAACCGCACAGGCGTGTCGCTCTGAACGCCCTGCGCCGAAGGAAACTTGACGAAAATCTGGTATGAGCCGATTTCCGTTACCACGCCGGGCAAGTCCTGGAACATAAAAATCAGCCAGACGAGCGCGCACAACGCGATAATCACAAATACGCCAACCGTGATATTTCTCCATCGCTGAGCGGATTCATAGTCACTCACTTTGCGACTCCTTCAAATCTCGGCCTTCAAGAAACAACTCCCGTATTGCACGCAGCGGATAGCCGCTTTTATTAAGCTTATTAATCAGTTTAATCCGCTCGACCGCCCTGTCATCGAACATCCTTCGGCCGGTATCCGTCGTCACAGTCGGTTCGAGCAGCCCGACCATCAGGTAATATTGCAGACTCTGACGTGAAATGCCAGCTTTTTTTGCCGTTTTACCTACGGACATTAACATCTTTTTCTCTTCCACGTTTTCAACTCCGGCAGGCATTTCAAGTCCTGCTGCTTCGTTCCGCCAGCGGCAGCAAAGATTCAACAACCATCGCCAACGTAAGTTTTTTCACAGCCTCGCTGCTTGATTTCGCGTCTTTTATCTTTTTCGTCCAATTCGGACTAACAAGTACAACGTAATCGACACCGGCCGGTATTCGTTCCTGATTGAGACGAAACGCCTCCCGAATCAGGCGCTTGAGCCGGTTGCGAACCACGGCATTGCCGCAGGACTTCGATACCGAAACGCCCAGCCGGGAATGAACGCCGTCGTTTGCCGCCGAATAGACCACAAGCAACCAGTTAGAAGCCCGTCTGCCCGTTTTAATAACGCTTTCGAACTGCCGGTTGGACACCAGCTTTTTGTCTTTTTTGAAAGATAGTCCACTCAATAGGTTTCCAGCTCCGTCTTTGTAATATTATTTGAACATTGAACTTGCAAGGCTAAAAACGCACGGTTGTTTTGTCAAAACAATTCCTGAACCAAAAACAGCACAAACACAAACGAATCAAAAAAGTGTTGCACATTAACGTGATGTCGATACCATTATCGGATTGACGGGTTTTGCGATGAACAGAACCTCTTTAAACCAGTAGAATTATAATCCGATATAACAACAGGAGAAAAAATAATGGCTGAACAGCAATCCAGTAAAATGAGTATTCTGGCTTTGATAATCGTCGCTGTATTGGTTTTATCGGCGGTAGTGCTTTGGGCAATAGGAAGCAGAACCGTTAAAACTGATAACAGCTCTCAGCAGCCGGAGTCGCAGCAAAACAAACCGCTGACCATCGAACAGCGCGAGCAAATGAATCCCTATAAACCCGCGGACGTCGCCCCCGGAGCGACACTCGCTCAAATCGGAGCAGCCGCTAAAACGTGGGAGCCGTCATTGGTGAACTGGCTCGGCAAGGACGCGCCGGATTTCGCGCTTGTAGATTTGCAGGGAAATCAGCACAGGCTCAGTGATTATAAAGGCAAAACCGTTATGGTGGTGTTTTGGGCAACCTGGTGCCCACCCTGCAAGGCTGAAATCCCCGATTTGATTTTGCTCGACAAAAGAATGCCGCCGGAAGATTTCAAAATTCTGGCAATCACCAACGAAGACAAAAAACAGGTCAGCCGCTTCGTCGCCGATGCTCGTATTTCATATACAATTCTCTTCGACGACGGCTCTATGCCCCAATTTTACTTCGGCGTTCAGTCACAGGGCATTCCCAGCGCCGTGTTCGTTAAGCCCGACGGTAAAATCAAATTCATAACAACCGGCCTGCTCCCGCTGGAGGACACCCGCGCAATCCTCAACGCCGAAAAATAACCAAAAAAATCCTCTGGACAGCTGTCGATTAGTTTGTATAATTGTTAGTTTGCATTGAAGATTGAAACTCAGTGATTGAGGTATAACTATGGCTCATAAGAAAGGACAAGGCTCGTCACGGAACGGCAGGGACAGCAACCCGCAGTATCGCGGTGTAAAACTCTACGGCGGCCAGCAGGCCAAGACCGGGTCGATTATCATTCGCCAGTGCGGCACGAAATTCCACGCCGGCACAAACGTGAGTATGGGCAGGGACTGCACGCTATACGCGACAGCCGAGGGAATGGTAAAATTCCAGGGCAAAAAAGTGCACGTCGTGTAATATCCGCACGCTCGAATTAAAATCGTAAGGATGGCTGATGCCATCCTTTTTTTATAGACTGTTTACCGATACTGTTTAGGTGTTTGGTTTTATGTTCGTTGATGAAGCAAAAATTCACGTAAAGGCTGGCGACGGTGGGCACGGCTGCCTGAGCTTTCGGCGGGAAAAATTTATTCCCAAAGGCGGGCCTGACGGCGGCGACGGCGGGCACGGCGGAGATATATATTTCGAAGCGGTCGCACAGCTCGATACGCTGCTCGATTTTGCAGGGAGGCATAATCTAACTGCGGGCAACGGCCTGCCCGGCGAAGGTGCGAATAAGCACGGCAAGAACGGCAGGGATATGGTGGTACAAGTTCCGATAGGCACGCTGATTTACGATACCGATTCGGACCTTATGCTAAAGGATATGAACGAAGAGGGTATGAAGGTACTCGTCTGCCGGGGCGGCAAAGGCGGAAAAGGAAATAAGGCGTTCGCGACGAGTATTAATCAGGTGCCGCGAAAAACCACCAATGGCCAGCCGGGGCAGGAACGAAATATCCGGCTGGAGTTGAAACTCATCGCCGACGTCGGGCTTGTGGGGATGCCGAACGCAGGCAAGAGCACCTTAATTTCGCGGTGCTCAGCGGCAAGGCCGAAAATCGCGGATTATCCGTTCACCACTCTCGAACCAGTGCTGGGCATCGTGGAACTGAGCGGCTACAGGCGGTTCGTGATGGCGGATATACCGGGGCTGATTGAGGGAGCGCATGACGGGGCAGGACTCGGCCACGATTTTCTGCGGCATATAGAGAGAACGACCGTTATTGCGCATTTGATTGATATTATGCCGGGCGACGGGTCGGACCCGGTTGATAATTATAAAAAAATTCGCGATGAGCTTGCGAAGTACAGTAAGGCCCTGGCTGATAAGCCGGAAGTTATCGTCGCAAATAAAATCGACCTCGATCCTGACGGAAAAATAGTTAAGAAATTAGAAAAGAAAATTAAAAAACCGATATCGAAAATTTCCGCAGTTACCGGCCACGGTGTCAAGGAATTATCCGAAACCCTGTGGCAGAAAGTGAAGGGAATCAGACCTGAGACTTGAGATCAAAGACCGGGGAACATTTCACCGCGGAGAACGCCGAGGTCGCAGAAATTAAATCAAAAATTAAAAAGGAAAAAGTAAAAATACAAAGCAAAAATTAAAACGGACAGGGACTATTTTGGACGCGGATACGTCTTCGTTCCGATAAACGGCATTGGGACTTCGCCGCGGTAAACCGGCGACTGCTAAACAGATTTCCCGGCCGTGTACGACCGGGCTAACTAAATTAACGACAATAACCCACACCTGGGCGGTGTGGGCTAAACCAACCCCTGTTGGTTTGTATTCAAACCAAGACACAAAGGGATTAAGACACGGGGGCTAAACTTTAGGGGAGGTTTTCGATGTCGGCGAGGTCCTGATGTCGGCCGGAAGCCTTTTTGTTCTTCTTGAGATTTTCCAAGCTTATTAAATTAACCTTCACTCCGTCTATTTCGTCGTACACGCTGTCAGAGTAACAATCTGAAAAGTTCACACCTGAAATTGTAGTTGCAAGCTCTATCCTGACAGGCGGAATGCCAAGGCGGATAATCTGCCATTCTTTGAGAAAAAGTTCCGGTGATAAGTCCGGGGGGTTAAAACCGAATTCTTTCAAAGCCGCGATGATTCTATCGGCATTAGCGGGATTTGTCGCGACCCAGATATCCATATCTGCAGTAGCGCGCGGATAGCCGTGATAGCCGACCGCATAGCCGCCTATTAGCAGATACTCGACTTTATGCGCGTTGAGCAGTTTCAAAAACTCTTTGAAGTCTGAGGGCAGACGGGTCGTAGCCATAGATAATTTGCCTCATTATTTCAAGGGCTTCCATACGTTCCCGGGGGCTTTTGGCCAACCAGTATTCTTTGTCGTCTTTGGGACCTAAAAGGGAGCCTACTTTGAAAGCGTCTTTTTGTAACTTTGGGAAATCATGTTCAGCCATATTCTAATTATACCGCAAATACGCGGCCGCGTAAACAAAAGAGAACAAAATTGCCACGCCCACCCATCCCTTAATATAGTCGCCGTGTCCGTCTTCGCTTCGCTACGACGGATAAACCGGCGACTGCTAAACATTCCCCGGCCGCGAGCGGCCGGGCTAACCGGTAGAAATTGACAATCGGTAATAAATAAGGTAGAAGAACTGCTATGAATCTTTTAGCAATAGATGTAGGCAACAGCAATATACGCGTGGGGTTGTTTCTCGACGGCGAATTAAAGAGCGTCGATTCGATGCCTGGGGATGATACAGACAAGCTCAAAAAAGTTCTCAAAAACACCTGGCAGCAGATTCCCATTTCCAAAAGCTCGAAACAAGAAAAGCGCGACGGCGTTATAGTGGTCAGTTCGGTTAAGCCGGCGTGGGTCGAGCCGGTACGCAAAATCGCCAAAAACGAACTCGGCGAAAAGTTATTGGTCATCGGCGATAATATCCCGCTGCCGATAGCAATGTTCGTCGATGAGCCGCGGGCGGTCGGGACCGACCGGGTCGTAGCCGCAGCCGCCGCTTATGCGGTGGTCGAAGATGCGGTGGTGGTCGCTGATTTCGGGACGGCTCTAACAATCGATTTGGTCGATGAGCACGGTGTGTTCCAGGGCGGGGTGATTTGTCCCGGCCTTGCGATGGAGGCCAAGGCGCTGAAAGAAGGAACGGCACAGCTTCCGCAGGTGTCGGTGAAACGGCCGAACGAGCCGTATGGAAAAAATACCGCCGATGCGATTAACTGCGGGCTGTATTACGCTGCGATTGGGACGCTGGAGGAGGTCATCAGGCGGTACGCGGAGAAAATCGGGCGATGGCCGCAGACGATACTGACCGGCT
>JBBABK010000099.1:0-7303 GCA_041657685.1 Phycisphaerae bacterium
TGTCATTAGTTTTTATTCCCATTGGCTTTGAGATCCTACAGCAACAGAGAAGGCGAATTATAGATTTAGAAATTGACTTGTTTCCCCTTCCGCTTTGACGGTATAATATTTCTTCAGAGCCGGATAGATACAACCTAGGGGTTTAGCTAAACAGAGTTTATATGCGAATATGTTGTTACACCGACCACAAAATCATGAAGAAAGAACTGGAAAGCCGAGCGAGTAAATGAACTCCAACTATCAATAAATGTCATTTGTAGGGTTTAATATGGCAGATGTAGATGAAATTTTCAATATTGTGTTACGAATAGACAATAAGCCAATAGAAACAAC
Organism: Phycisphaerae bacterium; assembly: GCA_041657685.1. Taxonomy (GTDB): domain Bacteria; phylum Planctomycetota; class Phycisphaerae; order Sedimentisphaerales; family Anaerobacaceae; genus JBBABK01. Next base: position 334 of record JBBABK010000099.1, read on the forward strand.
GATTGAACTTGTAACAGAAGGGCCTGAAGAAGTTAATCTATCTTATCTCAAAGGAAATTATGAGCTTTCTTACCCCTATGCAATTATTAAGAATTTATCAAATCCAACGTTAATTCTTTCGGCTGAATCTTCAAGTGGTTTTGTCCCCGAAGACATTCTAAAAGAGTTTCTTTTATTTGTTACTCCTAGAATTTCTGAAACAATCATTAATAAAGAGTATGTCAAAATAGGTGGTTGGGGCTTTAGTCCATTAATTGAAACAATCAACTGTGATGATTCTGAAATTAAGGGAATAGGAAATGTTCCGGATGTTGGTAAAAACTTATCCGAGTTAATTCGGCAAGATCCTCGTTTCCATTTTGCGAAAGAAAATGGAGCAGGTGAAACATATAGCCAAAGGAGTCATCTGTGCTATGAAGACCTGTGTAGATTTATTGTGAAAAGCTGGAAGGATCCTCATTTACCTGCAAAAAAAGTTTATCCTAGTGAATTTAGGTCGTTTAAAGAAAACAGAAGAATTTATGAAAACAACGAAATTAATAATGTCTTTGAATGGGCTATTGGAGATGAATATTTAATTAAAGTAAGACCAAAGGATGACATAAATTCAAATGGTATGGCCCATGCAATACGGATGGCAGTAGGTACTTTTTGGAAAATTAATGGATCTAAAATTAGAGATATTGAACAAAAGTTGAATAAAGATGAATTAGGTGTATTGCCACAGATAGTAGGTCAGATAAATTTAAATAAAGAATTTTGTTTTATTAGCAATGGTAACTTAAGGGCAATGATAGAGAGGGATTGCAAAGAAGTTAATGCGGCCGCAAAGGCAGGTGCCGCAAAGTCCGTAATTATTCTTTGTGGTTCAATTGTTGAAGCATTATTATATGATTTATTGAAAACTGACGAGATTAAGGCAAAATTGATTGCGGATAATTTGGTAAGTAAAAACATATTATACAAGAGTCCCCCCGAAGCATTAAATCGATGGTCAGCGGAACCAATGATTTTGGTAAGCCATGAAATGTATCCGAAAAAGGTTACTGAAGATGCATGTAGGTTTGCTAATGTTTTAAAAGGTTATAGAAATCTTATTCATCCAGGTAAAGAAGACAGAGAAAAAATCACATTCGACCAAAATATTGCTTCAATAGCTATTTCTGTAGTAAATTTGATTATTAAAGATTTATAAAAAGATATTCTCGTTCTTAGCTTGGGCAACTTGTCTCAGCTCAGCCTTGGCGGAGAAGCGATTCCGCATTTTTGCATTTTTATTTTTGATTTTTAATTTTCTTGATTATTGCATCAGCCATTTGGCTTGTGCCGACGGCGGCCGGGTCGTTGCGGTCGGGCTTCATATCGTAAGTAACATCTTTGCCTTCTGCGATTACGGATGCGACTGCGTTTTCGAGCGCATCGGCCTCGGCCATTTTGCCTAAATGCCGAAGCATCAGGACGCCGCTGAGAATAAGCGCGACAGGATTGACCTTATTCTGGCCCTTGTATTTCGGTGCGCTTCCGTGAGTGGCCTCGAAGACAGCGCCTTTTTCGCCGATGTTGGCGCCGGGGGCAACACCGAGTCCGCCGATCAGGCCCGCGCAAAGGTCGCTGAGGATGTCGCCGTATAAATTCGGCAGCACAAGCACGTCGTAAAGCTCGGGTTTTTGCACCAATTGCATACACATATTGTCGACGATGCGGTCCTCGAATTCTATATCGGGATATTTTTTCGCGACCTGCCGGCTGACGTCGAGCCACAGGCCGTCGGTGTATTTCATAATGTTTGCTTTATGGACGCTGGTGACTTTTTTTCGGCCCATTTTTTTCGCGTATTCGAAGGCGAAGGTAACAATTCGCTCGGTGCCGTGCACTGAAATCGGCTTGATTGTAATGCCCGAGTCCGGCCTGATTTTCTTTTCGCGGTGTGCGTTAATCCAGTTAATCAGCTCTGCGGTTTCGTCTTTTCCCTTTTCGAATTCGATGCCCGCGTAGCAGTCCTCGGTGTTTTCACGCACGATAACCAGGTCGATATTGTCATATCTGCTGCGTACGCCTTTATAGCTTTTGCAGGGCCGCAGGCAGGCGTATAAATCGAGCGACTGGCGGAGGTGGACGTTTATGCTTCTAAAGCCTGTTCCGACGGGCGTGGTAATTGGGGCTTTTAGCGCGACGCCGTTTTTCTTTATCGAGTCGATGGTCCTTTGCGGCAGGGGCGTTCCCTCGCGCTGCATTACGTCAACGCCCGCCTCGACTACATCCCATTTGATATTTGCGCCGGTTGCGTCGATGCATCTGCGTGCCGCTTCGGCTATTTCAGGCCCGATGCCGTCGCCGGTAACAAGTGTAACATTTGTCATTTAAAATTCTCCAGCAATGAAAAGAGCAAATACTATTGCCCACAGGCTGCGTTGTCAACATCCCGACGGGATAATCGTGCGATAGACCGTTTATTTGCTTGAAATATTCATAAGTGGCGTGTAAAGTCCTGAACTTTGGCAAAAAACGGGTACAAAATTCGAAAACAGTTTACGCCGGCTTGGTTAGAAGTTATAATTCACCGGCCTAAATTTATGATTCGGGAGTGTAGCTCAGTTGGTAGAGCAACGCACTTTTAATGCGTAGGTCCTGGGTTCGAGTCCCAGCACTCTCATTGAAAACTTGAAATTAAAAACTTAAAATCCAAAATTATGGAGTCCGCCTTCGGCGGATTTTTTCATTATTCAACTGTCGGCAAATCGTTCGAATCCGGCGTAATTGTATCAGGTTCGCTGCCGGTTAGTTCGTCTATCTGTGCTTTAAGCTCGGCGTTTTCCTGTGTTAGCTGCCCGATTTGCTCCATCAGTATACCGACGGCACTTTTCTCGAACGCCTTGACGGCTTCTTCCGATTTTTGTTCTGCGAGCTGGTTTTTTTCGGTTTGGCACTGTTCGAGCTGCCGTTGTTTCTCGGCTAACTCGTTGGCATATTTTATTTGCGTATCGCTAAGCTCTTTTTTAAGCTCCGCGTTTTCAGCCGAGTACAATCTTTCCTGACGTTCATTGACAGCCGTTTCGGTCGGCTCACAGCCGGCAAAAATGATAATAACGGAACAAGTGATTGCAAAAAGAGTTATTTTGTATGCCCGGTTCATTTTCTTATCCTTTCCGAAAGTTGTTTTCCAAAAGTATAGCCGGAGGCTTAACTGCGGTCAACGGGCTGTTTTTTATCCTTGAACGGTTGATTTTTTGTATAATCGAATTATGGAGCTTGCCAATAACATTAAAGCCGAAGCGCTGCGGCTCGGGTTTGACCTTGTGGGCATAACCTCCGCGGAGCCAATCGATGCAAATCAGCGGCAGCGGTACAACCAATGGCTGAAATCCGGTTTTGCCGGCCGGATGGACTATATGGGCCGCAATATGGAAAAACGTCTTAACCCCGCTTTGCTGCTCGACGGTGCAAAATCGGTTATCGTTGTGGGTTTGAATTATAAGCCTGCATCTGATGAAAATATTAGTGAAATAAACGAGCCTGTCGGAAGAATTGCGAGATATGCGCGGTACGAGGATTACCACGAGTTTATGAAAAATCTTTTGTATAATCTCGCGGAGAAGATTTCGAACGAGACGGGCGGGGTGTATCGATTTAAAGTATGCGTTGATTCGGTGCCGTTAGCCGAGCGGGCGTTGGCGCTGCGGGCGGGATTGGGATTTATTGGCAGGAACCATATGTTAATCAATCCGAAGCTCGGAGCGGAAATATTTCTCGGCGAGTTGATTACGGATTTGGAATTAGAGGTCGATAAACCTGCTGAAAATGGATGTACGGACTGCGACAGGTGCATACGAGCCTGCCCGACCGGCGCGCTGCGGGCGGACGGGCAGTTCGATTCGAGGCGATGTATCAGCTATCTGACAATTGAGCATAAAGGTGCAATTGAAGGGGATTTAGCAGGCAAGATTGGAAATAGGCTGTTCGGCTGTGATGAATGTGCGCTTGCGTGCCCGTATCAGCTAAATGGCCCGGCGTGCAAAAATAAAAGATTGAAATATTATCCGCAAAGGGCAAACGTTTCTCTTGAAAAAATTCTTAATATGAGCGAAGAAAAATTTGCCGCCCAGTTCGCCGGTTCGTCTTTGCTTCGGACCGGCCTGGAAAATCTCAAACGAAACGCGCGGATTTCCCTAGCGAACATCAGTAAGTGATTTTGAAGCTGGCGCGATTGGGATTAAAGCTGATTTCGGTTATTTTCGTCTCGCGGATTGAGAATGATTCTTTCAAATCTCTGATACAGTCGTCAATATCCTGGGCTTCTCCCTGTGCGACTACTTCCACCGAGCCGTCGGGCAGGTTTCTTACAATGCCGGTCAGTTCGCATCGCCGGGCCATACTCAGGGCGGTGAAGCGAAACCCAACGCCCTGCACCCGGCCGATGAATATGATTTGTTTGGCTGTTTGCGCCATTAACAATTATCCTGCGAAATATAATTTATCAGTTTTTAACAGTAGAATTATCATCAACCAATAAAATAATACCATCATAGCCGGATTGTAGCGGTTTTTTGTGGGATACGCAATTAGGCAACAGGACTATTTTAATTTACTATTCGCAATAATCAGAATTTTTAATATAATATTTGCTTTTGCATTTTTCGCGGAATTTTATGGCAAGAAAGACAAAAGAACAATTAGAACGTGATGAGCAGATATACCAGCTTTCGACGCTGGTCGCGGGCGAATTCTCGCTGGTTGAAGTGCTGGATCGGCTTGCCGAGGCGGCGGTGAAAATTACCGGCGTAAAGGCCTGCTCTATAAGATTGCTCGACCCGCATACCGGCGATTTGGAGATGCGAAGCACCTACGGTCTCAGCGAAGAGTACCGAAATAAGGGCGTTGTTTCCAAAGATGACCCGGTTATTAAGGCTGCTTTTGCAGGCGAGGCGGTGATACTGGATGATATGCGGGTTGACGGACGTGTCAGGTATCGCGACGCGGCGACCAAAGAAGGGCTGGTCAGTCAGCTTACGGTAGCGATGCAGTTTCGCAACAGGGATATCGGCGTGCTTCGACTATACAGTCCCAGGCCGAAGAATTTCTACGAAGATGATATCAAGCTCGCACGTGCGGTGGCTTCACAATGCTCGGTCGCGATAACCAATGCCAGGCTGTACGCAAGGGCGATTGAAGGCGCCAAAATGCGGGAGCAAATGCGGCTGGCGGGAGTAATTCAGCGGCGGATGATTCCCGATGAGGCTCCGTATATAAAGGGTCTTGATATAGCCGCGACGTATATTCCGTGTTTCGAAGTCGGCGGCGATTTATACGATTTTATAAAGCTGTCGGATACACAGATTATTGTGACTATGGCGGATGTTATCGGCAAAGGAATACCGGCCGCGATTCTGACAAGTATGTTCCGCGGTGCGGTCAGGGCTTATGCCGACGCCGGCGACGCGAGTTTGATTAAGCCTACCATCGAACGTCTGAACCGGATGGCGTGCATAGAGACAACGGCAGGTGAGTTTGTCTCGCTGTTTTACGCGCTTATCGACGTCGGGCAAATGAAGATAACTTACTGCAACTGCGGGCACGAGCCGACGCTGTTAATCCGCGACGGCCGAATAACGGAGCTTAACGTCGGCGGTCTTGTTCTCGGCGTGGAAAATGATGCCGAATACGAAATTGGAACGGTTGATTTCGAAAACGGTGATGCGCTGCTGTTTTCCACCGACGGGCTTACCGACGCGGTGAATTTCGAAGAGCAGCTTTGGGGCAGGGAACGGATGTTCGAAGTCGCCAAAAAGTTCGCCGAAGAACCCGCGTCCATTATGATGCATAATCTGCTCGGCTATCGTCGGCGGTTTGTGGGTCTGTCCAAGCAAATCGACGATACCAGTATAGTAATTGTAAAGGTGAACAAGTAATGCCCTGTGTTATCACAATTGACGGTCCTGCGGCAAGCGGCAAAAGCACCGCGGCAAGACTGCTCGCCCAGAGAATCGGCGCGGTGCATCTCGATACCGGCTCGATGTACAGGGCGGTGACACTGGCGGCTATGAAAAAGAAAATCAACCTGGCCGATGAAAAACAAATTCTGGATGTAGTGAAAAATTCAAGATTCGATTTCAAGGCCGAAGCGGATAAGATGCGGGTGCTTGTTGACGGTGCCGACGTGACAGATGAAATTCGCAGCAACGCGGTAACGGCAAACTCAAAATATATTGCCTCTGCTCCAAATGTGCGAAAAGAACTTGTGCTAATGCAGAGGGATTTCGCGGCCAAGTACGAAAAAATAGTTACCGAAGGCCGGGACCAGGGGACGGTCGCTTTTGCCGATGCGGATTTGAAGTTTTATCTTGTGGCCGACGTCCAGACGCGGGCGCAGCGACGGATGCAGGAATTGAAAGGCGATGAAAAAATCAGTTTTGACGAACTGGTCAGGGCAATTGAAGACCGAGACGCCCAGGACGCGAAAAGAGCCGACGGCCCTATGAAGCCCGCCAAAGATGCAACGATTATAGATACTACGAATCTCGCAATCGAGCAAATGGTGGATGTACTTGTTTCGCACGTGGAGAATATATGCTTCTGAAGTATATAAAACATGGGTGGTACATATTTGCCCTGTGGGCATGCAGGATGTTCTGCGTGGTGTTTTTCAGGATGCACCTGCACGGCCAGGAGAACGTGCCGAAAAAAGGAGCGTTTCTGCTCGTCAGCAGTCACCAGAGCAACCTCGACCCGGTTTTTTGCGGTGCCCCAATCCGGCGGCAACTCGCTTATGCCGCGAGGGAAAGTTTATTCAAGCACTGGGGATTTCGGATGATTATCAGTTCCGTCGGCTCGATACCGATAAAACGCGATACCGCGGATATGAAGGCTATCAGAAAACTCATCGGCGTTTTAAAAGAAGGTTACGGTTTGTGTCTTTTTCCCGAAGGAACAAGGACTTCGGACGGCAAGATTAATTCTTTGCAGCCGGGGGTTT
>JBBABK010000100.1:0-7202 GCA_041657685.1 Phycisphaerae bacterium
AAATTCATAAATAATATAATTGAAGTCATCGAGCACCTGTACCCGAAGCCCAAACTGCTGATACTGAATTACCCGCACAACCCGACCGCTATGACAGTCGATGCGGGATTTTTCGAGCCGATCGTCGATTTGGCAAAACGCTTCGGCATCGCGGTTATTCACGATTTCGCGTACGGCGAAACGTGTTTCAACGGCTACAAAGCGCCGAGTTTTCTGTCGGCCAAAGGAGCAAAGGACGTCGGCGTCGAATTTACCACGATGAGCAAGCCTTATAATATGGCTGGCTTTCGAATCGGTTTTGCCATCGGCAACAAGGTTATGATTGATGCGCTGGCCACGATAAAAGGCTATTACGATTACGGCATCTTTCAGGCGCTGCAAATCGCGGGAATTATCGCGCTGCGTCACTGCGACGTTTTTATCACGATGCAGAACGAACGCTACCGAGTTCGCCGTGACGTTGTTTGCGACGGTCTTACGAGAATCGGCTGGCAGGTGGAAAAGCCGCGAGCATCGATGTTCGTATGGGCGAGAATACCCGACGAGCATCTCCGCGGAAAAGGCACCATAGACTACTCGATGGACCTGATAGATTACGCCGAAGTCGCGGTGGCGCCGGGCAGGGCGTTCGGCGAAAACGGCGAAGGCTACGTGCGAATCGCGCTGGTGGAAAACGAGCAGCGGCTGAGGCAGGCTGTCCGCAATATCAGCAGGTTCATACAGGATAAGCCCGTCAGGAAAAAAAAGCAGTAATTACGTTCCACGTACCGCGTGCCGGGTTCCACGTAAATTCTTAAAAACAAAAAGCCCGTCGTAAAAACCGGCGGGCCTTTTTTAATTTTACTTTTGAAACGAAGTATTAATCTTCTTCCTCTTCGTCCATATCATTAGCGTCTTCATTTTCATCTTCATCTTCGTCTTCGTCTTCATCAGCGACCTGGTCATCATCCGCTGCGTCATCGGCGGCATAAACCGCTACATCATCGACGAAGAAATCGACATCAGCGTCCGGCCCTTCGAAATAAAGGTCTAGTGTTGCCAAATCGCCATCCACCTCGGGAGTGAACTCGCCTGAAATCTGCGCCCATTCGCCGTCACTAACCTGAGCCGTTGCGATATTGATATAATTCGTTCCGCTGTCGTCCGTTTTTTCGATTGATACAATTACCGGCCCGCTTCCGTCTTCGATGGTGGCCCAGCCCGAAATTTTGTAAGTCTTTCCGGCTTCCATCTTGTCCATCATATCCTGTTTGATACCGTTCCATGTATCCGTCCTGTCGGTCGCTTTTGCAGCGCCTTCGCCGTCGTAAACGGGGTCTTCGACGGCCTCAATCGAGCCGCCTCTTGCCGACCAGCCGGTCGTGCCGTTTTCGAAGTCACCGTTGGTCACGAGATTTTTTCCGCCAAAACAAGGTACCACCACCGCCACAACTGCACAAACCATCAGTAAACCTATACACCTGCTAAACATAAAATCCTCCTTTCAGCTCAATAGCTTAAAGTTATGATTAAATCGGGTCATAAAGCCCAAATTTCACACCCCTTATCAATCGTAAAACAGCGTATCAGCTTATCCCGACCAGGCCAAAAGTCAAGTTTATTATTTTCATTTAAAAATCCGGTTCGGCACGGAATTTTTGTAAAATCCGGCCCGGCATTGCGTCTTTATTAAAGCGGACTGGCGTTTTTCCGCGGTCGGGTTCTGCGAAAAAATGTATCTGATTTGGCTTGTAAAACGGGGATCGGAGATATATAGTACCTTCTTCTTTAGGAAGCAGAAACAGTCATTTATCTGGAGGCAATTATGAAAACAGGAAAAGCCAAAAATGTATTGGTATGTTTATTCACCGCAGTATTTATCAGCCTCTGTGTCCCTGCCGTCGCAGCGGATGCGGTGCTCGACGCGGTGCCGAGCGATATTCTTTTTTGCGCAAGGCTGAATAATTTCGATTACACACTCGGACAGATTGATAGTTTCCTATCGGGCGTTTCGCCGATGGGCCTGTCTATGATAGTCAGGATGCGGCTTGCCCATATGCTCGGCGACCCGATGCTGCAGGGGGTGGACACAGCCGGAAGTTTCGTGATTTTCGGCAGAGCCGAACCAGAGCAAACCCCCGGTGCCGAGCCTGATTTATTCATAGCCGCACTTTTGCCGGTAAAAAATTATGACGAGTTTCTGGAGACGAGTCCGAATATCGGCAGTGCCGGTGCGGATGGAATAAGCCTGATAGAAGTTCCGTCGATGTTTCCGGTTATGGACCCCAACGCTCCTCCGCCCCCGCCAGCCGCGACTTTGCTTTGCACTAAAGCCGGGAATTTCGCGTTAATCGGCCCGGAAAATAAGCGCGCGCAAATCGCCGCGTTCGCCAAATCAATCGGACAGAGTTCACTTGCCAAAAAAATCGACGCCGACCAGGCAAAGCAGTCTTCTGAAATGCCGATTTGGCTCTACGCGGATATCGACCAGGTAAATAAAACGTTCGGCGAACAAATAGAAAAAGCCTTTGCAAATATTGACAAGAAGATGGCGACTATGCAGGGCGGGCCGCAGATGCAAAACCTCGACGAGCTTATGAAAGTATATCTCGACATAATCAAATCTTTCCTGCAGCAGGGAAAATTCGTCAGCTTTACATTGAAACCCGAACCCGCAATATTGCGAATAAAGGAAACTCTTGCAGCCAAACCGGATACGGAGCTGGCGGCACTCTTGCAGGCCGACGCATCGCTGCCGAAAGAAAATAAGCTCGTAGCACAACTGCAAGGCGGCTCGGCGGTAACGGCCGCGTTCAAGGTCGGCAGGCAGGACGCGGAAAAATCAATATCAAACTTTTATCCCACGGCGGCTTCGTGATAGTCGCCAATAAATCTTGATACGATTTATATAATCGCTGATAATCCCAAAGTGTCTGCCGTGGGATTAAATTATGGATAAAATATCATTTACCGATGTCGCCGCTGTTTTGGCAATCGCCGCCGCCGTGGGAGCGGTCGGCTTGAAATTGCGCCAGCCGTTAATTATCTCGTTTCTTTTTGCGGGAATACTGGTAGGCCCCTCAGCCCTTGGGCTTGTTAAGGGAGCGAACGAAATCGAATTGCTCGCAAGCATCGGCATTTCACTGCTTCTGTTCGTAGTCGGCCTGCGGCTTGATATCGGTATGATTCGAACCGTCGGCCCGGTAGCGCTGGCGACGGGCCTTGGCCAGGTCGCTTTCACTTCTTTGGTGGGTTTCGCGATTGCAATGTTTATGGGAATGCGTGTAGTCACGGCCGTTTACGTCGCAGTCGCCCTGACTTTTTCAAGCACCATCATTATCGTCAAACTGCTCTCGGACAAAAAGGAAATAGATTCGCTGCACGGACGAATCGCCGTAGGTTTTCTCATCGTCCAGGATATTGTCGCAATTCTCGCACTGATAGGCCTTACCGCGTTCGGCAGCGGCCAGCAGGAACGAAGTTTTCTAACCGAATCACTTTGGGTTCTTGCCAAAGGGATTTTGATGCTCGGCACAATCGCAGTTTTGATTCGCTGGGTGCTGCCGCGAGCGGTGAATTATATCGCTCGCTCGCAGGAGCTGCTTGTGCTGTTCGCGATTACCTGGGCGATTTTACTGTCATCATCGGCCGACCTGCTCGGCTTCAGCAAGGAGGTCGGGGCGTTTCTTGCCGGCGTATCGCTCGCCTCGACCCGCGAACGTGACGCCATAGGCGCAAGGCTCGTTGTCCTGCGTGATTTTATGCTGCTTTTTTTCTTCATCAACCTCGGCGCACAACTGGATGTGTCCGCGCTCAAAGCCGAACTGGGCAAGGCCTTTATCTTTTCCGGTTTCGTTTTAATCGGCAATCCGCTAATCGTTATGGCAATTATGGGATGGATGGGCTATCGCAAACGTACCGGCTTTATGTCCGGTCTGGCCGTGGCGCAAATCAGCGAATTTTCTCTCATACTTGCCGCGCTCGGTCTAAGTCTCGGCCATATCGATTCGTCAGCTATGAGCCTGATTACACTTGTCGGCCTGGTAACTATTTGTGCTTCGACGTATATGATTCTGTATTCGGGGCCGTTGTACGCCCGACTGTCACCGTTTCTCGGTATATTCGAGCGGAAAAACTGCTACCGCGAATGCGATTCAGGCTCGCAGCCCGAAGCGGCTGATGACAATCTGATAATTGTAATGGGACTGGGCAACTACGGCGGCGCAATCGCTTCGAAACTGCTGCAGCACGGCTGGCATCTGCTTGCGGTCGATTTCGACCCGCAGGCTCTCGAACGCGGCAACAGGATGAAAATGCCGGTACTGTACGGCGACATAGCTGACCCGGAATTGCTCGCTCAACTTCCGCTGGACAAGGCAAAGTGGGTGCTTTGCTCAATCCGCGACCGGAATATTAATATGACCCTGATGAATCTGCTGCGTGAAAAAGGTTTCACCGGTCGAATTGCTTTAACCGCAGCCGACCCCGCACAGGCGAAGGAACTGAACCGACTCGGAGCGCACGTCGTGCTGCGGCCGTTCAGTGACGCCGCCGAGCAGGCCGTCGAAGCGGTCACGGGTGTTTTTCAGTCGCTTCCCAATCTTCGCGACTGGCCGGTGGTTCTTGAGGAAGTTTCGCTCCAGCCCGGTACTTTGCTCGCGGGAAAAACACTTTGCGAACTGGCCCTTCGACGCGAGCTTGGCGTATCAGTGCTCGCCGTCAGCAGAGCCGGCAAAGTAAATTTCAATCCCGCTTCGGATTTCCGAATATACCCCGGTGACAGAATCGTTTTGCTCTGCCCGCCGGAAAACTTGGCTCGCGCCGTCGAGCATCTCAGGCAGCGAGAATTAGGTACGCCTCAGGAGCAGACAAAAATATTCGACGCCGATGAAATTTACGTCTCCGATAATTCCGCGTGGCTCGGAAAGAGTCTTGCCGAGCTTGATTTTACAAATCATTTCGGCGTGACGGTCATCGGCATCCGAAGAGGCTTCGAGCAAATCACATCTCCGAGCGCCGAAGATGTCCTGCAGGCACAGGACAGCATAATTATCGTCGGCAGCGCCGAAGGAGTAGCGAAGATGAAGACGTCGCAGAACACTGGTTCACAAAACTGAAACTCCCGCCTTTACTTTGTTACTTTATTCGCGCGTGATAGCTTTGCAGCGAAAGAACGGTCGGTTCACTGTCTTTCCTCGCGGCTATTCCCTTAACAGTCGCCGCTGCTGCCGTCGTCGTTGTGATGTACGGAATCTTATACTGAATCGCGGCCTTGCGGATATAAGAATCGTCGTACTTGCTCCGCTTGCCAGCGGGCGTATTGATAACCAGTTGAATCTCCTTATTTTTTATCGCGTCAACAATATTCGGTCGGCCTTCGTGCACCTTCAAAACCTTTTTGGTTTTTAATCCCTTTTCTTTCAGGTAATCGTGCGTCCCGGCCGTTGTCATTATCTCGAACCCCAGTTTGGCAAACGCCTTGGCCGTATCCGCGACGGAGCTTTTGTCCGAATCATTAATCGTAATCAATACAGTGCCGCTTAAAGGCAGTGCCTGCTGCGTCGCCTCCTGCGCTTTGAAAAACGCAAGACCGTACGAATCCGCCAGACCCAGCACTTCGCCGGTACTGCGCATCTCAGGCCCGAGTATCGGGTCAACCTCCGGGAACATATTAAACGGGAACACTGCCTCTTTCACGCCGAAGTACGGAATTTTTTTATTTACCAATTTCAAATCGGTCAGCTTTTTACCGAGCATTACCTGCGTCGCAGCCCTTGCCATTGATATCCCGCAAACCTTTGAAACAATCGGGACCGTTCGCGATGCTCGCGGATTCACTTCGAGCACGTAAACCTTATCGTCCGCTATCGCATACTGCATATTCATCAGCCCGACGACGCTAAGTTTGGTAGCGATTTTTCGCGTATATTCGCAAATCGTATCGAGATGCTTTTGCGCGATGCTCACCGACGGGATAACGCATGCCGAGTCGCCCGAATGAATGCCGGCTAATTCGATATGCTCCATGACCGCCGGCACAAAAGCATCCGTCCCGTCACAAATCGCGTCTGCCTCCGCCTCGGTCGCGTTAACCAAAAATTTATCAATCAATATGGGGCGCTCCGGCGTTATCTCAACCGCAGCCGCCACGTACTCTCGCAACATCTGCTCATCGTGCACGACCTCCATCCCACGTCCGCCAAGTACGTACGAAGGCCGAACCATCAGCGGATAACCGATTTTTCCTGCGATTTTCAGTGCCTGTTCGAGATTGCTCGCCATACCGGAAGCAGGCATCGGAATATCAAGCTTTTCCATCATCGCGCGGAACTGGTCGCGGTCCTCGGCAAGGTCGATTGATTTGGTAGATGTGCCGATTATTTTCACGCCCGCCTTTTCCAGTTCGCCGGCGATATTTAAAGGCGTCTGCCCGCCGAACTGCACGATGACGCCCTGCGGTTTTTCCTTTTCATAAATGCTCAGTACGTCCTCGACCGTCAACGGCTCGAAATACAATTTATCGCTCGTGTCATAATCCGTCGAAACCGTCTCCGGGTTGCAGTTGACCATTATCGTCTCGATGCCTGCTTCCCGCAGCGCAAAGGCCGTATGCACGCAGCAGTAATCGAATTCGATGCCCTGACCGATTCGGTTCGGCCCGCCGCCGAGCACCATAATCTTTTTGTTCTTCGAGACGCTGACTTTATCCGGCGCGTTATAAGTCGAAAAATAATAAGCCGCGTTTTCCACGCCGCTGACCGGCACAGGCTCCCAGCCCTCGACCACGCCGAGCTTTTTTCTCTGGCTGCGGATTTTTTCTTCCACGATGCCGAGAATCTTCGAAAGGTACTTATCCGCGAATCCGTCCTTTTTCGCCTGAGTGAGTAATTCATCAGGCAGTGCCTTGCCTTTGTATTTCAGAATTTTTTCTTCGAGCTTTACCAGCTCCGCCATCTGCTCGATAAACCATTTTTTGATACTGGTACGTTCATAAAGCTGCTCCGGCGTCGCTCCCTTGCGAATTGCTTCGTACATAATAAACTGCCGCTCGCTCGTCGCTGTGCTGACCAGCCGCATCAAATCTTCCAGAGGCAGCTTATTGAAATTCTTCGCAAACCCCAGCCCGTACCTTCCTGTTTCGAGCGAGCGAATCGCTTTTTGAAACGCTTCTTTATAATTCTTGCCGATGCTCATCACCTCGCCGACCGCCCGCATCTGCGTAC
>JBBABK010000101.1:0-7140 GCA_041657685.1 Phycisphaerae bacterium
TTAAATCGGAGGTCAGTTCGCGTGTCTGCCGAATCGCCTCAGAAATATTATCCCTGACCTGCTCCAGTGAGTCGCGAGTTTTCCCATCCGTTTCTTTGAGAACCGTACTGAGGTGCCTTTTCGAAAAAGCGAGAACCTGCCCTATCGAATCGTGCAGCGCGGTGGCCGCCTCCTGACGCTGCTCTTCCTCGGCCAGCAGCAGCTTTTCCGTCAGCTCCTGTAACTCCGCTTCCTGCATTTTGCGTACCGTAATATCCTGTATCGCAAGCAAAATCATATCCGCTTTTTTCTGGCGATGAATGCTCCGGGCGTTGAGCTGCAGAACTCGTCTGCCTCCTGCGGCATTGCGGAACTCCATCTCGTAATCTTCGAAGCTGCTGTTTAACGGCAATATTTCCTCGAGCAGCTTACGAAGGTCCGGTATATCCCACTGGTTCTGGTCAACCTCGTAAATATATTTACCTTCTACCTCTTCAGGACTCAGGTCGAAAAGTTCATAAAAAGCCTTATTAGCCGATATGACCTTCAGCTTCGGCCCCAGCACAATAAGCGATTCCTGTATCGTTTCTATAATGCTGGCCGCATAGATACGCGCCTGCTCCCTCTGCCTCTCGGCCTGTTTTCGACGCGTTATATCCCTGTCAATCTGCAACACTCCGAAGGGCTGGCCGTCCACATCTTTTTTCAAAGCCCATCGGCTTTCCACAGTAATCTTTTTACCGGTTTTGGTAGTATGAATAAGCTCGCCTTCCCATTTACCATAAGCTGAAACGGATGATATTATCTTAAGCAGCGGTTGACTGAATTCCGTTTTCAAAAGCTCGTGACTGTTATTGCCCAGAGCTTCCTGCCTGCTGTAACCGTAGATTGACTCAGCGCCCCTGCTCCAGAACGTGATTTTGCCGTCCAAATCATGCACCACAATGGAATCGTGCGCCAAATCGAGCAGCTCCGCCTTTTCCCACAACTCCTCGGCCTGCCTCTCCAGCAATTGTTCATTCCGCTTACGTTCGGTGACGTCGATGCCCATTTCGAGGATAAGCTGTGAGCCGTCGGTGTCTTCGAACGGAAAATCAAATATATCGTAGTTTCTGCCGTTCGGGCCTGTCCATTCCCAGCGGTGCGGCTTGTTGTCTTCAAAAACTTTGAACGTTTCGCAAATTTCGCACGGCTCAGTCCTGTTGAACAAAAACTCGTAGCATTTTTTGTCGGATTCATAGCCGAACCATTCGCGGAATACTCGATTGGCAAACGGCATTCTATAATCCGGCGTAAGCAGGCATACGTAAGCGGGTAGGGTCTCCAGGACGTCATTGAATTTCTGCCGTTCGCTCCTGGCGGCATTCTCGGCTGTGATTCGCTGCCGGACTTCTTCCTGAAGAACCGAGACGGTCTCGGCAAGCTCTGCTGTTCTCTCCTGCACCCTCTGCTCAAGCATCTGGTTCGTATGGTATAATTCCTCCTCGGCCTTTTTCCTCTTGGTAATATCCTGCCCGTAAATATTGACATATCCGAGATCAACCACAGGCGTAATAGAAAGAGTGAAAATCAAATCGCTGCACTGGATTTCTTCCACCGAACAGGCCTTCGAATTCATCACTTTTGCTATCATTTCCTGCCAATGTTTCGGAACTTTCTCGCCGACTTTACACTTCCACTGCTCAAGTAAAACACACCCCGGGGTGTTACTGTACGTTATAGTTCCCTCGCTCGTTATTCGCAGAACAGGGTAGGGATTTTCCTCAGGAAATTTTGCGATATTGGCAATTTCTTCTTCCGCCAGCTTTCTCTGCGTAATATCCTGCGTTGTCCCGAACCCGCCCTGCAGTAAGCCGTTACTGCCAAATTCGAGATATGCCTTTTCGCGCACCCATTTGACTTTCCCGTTTACTATAATTCGGTGCTCGATGTCATACGGCTCGCCCGCCAGTGCAGCCTTCCATTTTTCATCGACATATTGCCGGTCGTCCGGATGAATCGTCGAAAGAAAAAATTCATACGTCATCGGCTTGCCTTTCGGAACCCCGAAAATCCGATGATTCTCGTCCGACCATGTCAGCTCGTTCGTCTGAACGTTTAATCGCCAGCTTCCGATATTTCCCACCGCCTGTGCACGGTCAAAGTCTTCACCAACCAGGCGCAGAGCTTCCTCGGCCCTGCGCATTTCAGTAATATCCTGAATCACAACGGCACTGCCTGTAATCTTGCCGGCCGAATCGAATATGGGTGCAGCGCTGTTGATAACAAACGCACGTGTACCGTCGAAACGCTCGATTTCCAACAACTGCTCAATTACGGTCTTGCCCTTCAACACTGCCTGGGCCGACGCCCATTCTTCACTTTTGACTGGTTTACCCGTATCAACCCACCAGGCTTTGTATTTGGAGTAATCTTCGATACTCTCGACAGACGGACACGAACCTCCCCATATTTTCTCAAATTCTTTATTAGACTTTACCCTGCCGCCTTTTTCATCCAGAATCGCTATTCCTACCGGAATTGCTTCCATTAACGCGTCGAGCTGGTTTTTCTCATTCATTACATCCTGTCGCATCGCCTCCCGCAGGCGAAGCTGCATAATATTATTCTTGGCAGCAACTGTGTCGGCCTTGCCATTCTGCATGGCCCCCAAAACCTGATAAGACTCCCCGGATTTTCTCTTAAGTTGTCGATATGTCTGTTTTTTTTCTGTCATAATAACCACGGTGCCGAAAGCACCTTTTCTTCACCATCCAAATTTCCAAAGGTTATCATATCAATATCCAGCAAAAAAATGGAAAGTGCCTCCCTGCACTAAAAGGTGATTAAAACAAACACGTATTCTACTCGTTATGACCGGCAATGGCAAGAATCAATGCTGTTATTTAATAGCATTTATCCTTAAATAGTATTTTGGTGTTTTTACCAAAATTAAGCATTTGGATGGGTAAAAACAAGGAATTATCTTAATAAATATAAACTGATTAACGATTACTCTATGTTGGAACGTTAAGTTAGGAAATATTATTATAAGGTGTTTATTAAATGTCCGGCATACTGAGTTCAAATGAAAAACTGAAAGAAAAAATACTCGACCAGCTATTCTGGGACAGCCGGCTTAATGCCGCGAACGTACAGGTTGATGTTATAGATAAAAACGTTGTACTAAATGGAACTATCCCGTCGCATAAAGCCAGACTCGCAGCTGAAGCCGACGCTTACAGTGTGCCGGGCGTATTACAGGTCCAAAACAATCTTAAAATCGCGTATTCCCAAAACCACTCCAAACATAACGATGATGAAATTTTAAAAGGAATCGTCTGTATTTTAATGTGGAATCCGGATATTGACTCATCGAAAATCATCGTGGAAGTAAAAGACGGCACGGTCTTATTACAAGGCTGCGTCGGCTCCTTCTGGCAGAAAAAACTCGCAAAAGAGCTTGCGCTCGATACCGCCGGTGTAATGGATGTTGCAGATAACATCATTGTCAAACCTTCCGACAACATCATTGACGAATCCGTCGCGGACGCTATAATCGCCGCACTGGAAAGAAGTACTTTCGTTGATGCCCAAACAGTCGGCGTAAAAGTTGAAAATGGCATAGTGACTCTGTTCGGAACAGTTTGTAATTTCACTGCTCTTAATGAGACCATAACTCTCGCCGCAAAAATCGTGGGAATTGTTGACGTTATCAACGATTTGAAAATCGAGCCAGACTCAAGCAGAATTTACCGGCGGCCATAAGTGACAAAAATCAGGAAGAAAGTTTTTCTCTCGGCGATTATTGCGGCAATGGTCATAACATCGTTATGGCTCACCGATTTCGGCCGAAACATTACACTTGAAAAAATTCAAAATGCCGCCGCCATCCTGAAAAACCACGTCCAGGCCCATTACATATCATCTGTAATTATATACATCTGCATATATATCACCGTAAACCTCTCGCTGCCGGTCGCTGCCATACTCGCCGTCATGGCCGGATATCTTTTCGGTACAATTTACGGTTCCGTTTATTCCGATATAGCGACGACCTTAAACGCTGTTCTTGCTTTTATGGTCGCCAGGTCGTTTATAGGAGAACGGGTGCAGAAAAAATGGCACAGACAGCTTCAAACATTCAACGACCATCTCGCGAATAACGACCATCTTTACCTTATACTGGTGCGGCTGGTTCCAATTATGCCGTTTTTTGTGTTAAATCTCATCGCGGGACTTACAAAAATCCGGATGAGAACTTTCGTATGGACAACTGCCCTCGGCTCGCTGCCGGGCATTATCATACAGTGCTATGCCGGACGTCAGCTTCTCAGTCTAAATTCAGTCAATGATATATTTACGCCAAAAGTGATTATTACAATCGCCCTGCTGGTTACTATGGTCGCTTTAATCACGACCTTCAAAATTATTAAGCCATCGGCAATAAACAACTACGAAGCGGCAGACAATCCCTGAAATCATCTGCAGATTGGCTCATAAACTCTTTCCAGAACCTTGTAAGCCAAAGAAAATCAGACAAACAAATAATTAAAAAACAGGCACAATTAGTTATCGTGCCTGTTCGGATTTCATAGCGGGAGCGTAATATACACATCTGAAGATGTTTTTTTACGACTATCGAGACCTTATTGCATGTTGATTCTGTCTTGCGTCATGTGGTGGAGCAATTGCCGGTTGGGGACTGGTTGTAACGTTATATCGACGCTGAATTATTCTGTATGCACATAGCAAGTCAAAGGGATTATTTCGCCCGATAAGCAGTAAATGCTTGATAGAGGGTCAAGATTTACGAGAAAAAGAGTGAGACCGAAAAAGAGCGGCAACATCTTTTGTTAGAAGCACTTATAGACCTTTAATTTCGCTGGCCGTCTCTGGTTTTTTATTTTTGGTTAAACCGGTTGGATAACGCCTATTTTATACCCCTCTGTATGTCGAAGTATTTACTGGTTTTGTAGCCTGTAAATGGGGGTTATTATGCAAATGCATTTCATGGCTAAGCCATTAAAGTTGAAACAAGATGTGGGTTTCGCTACGAACTAAGTGGGGAAAATCTGAGCAGATTCCACACCAAAGAGTAAGTGAAACCTGATGTTATCTCCTTCAACAATAAGGCTGATAGACCGCTTTTTTGGAATGCGCAGCATAGTATTACTTGAAAAAATAGCTCAGGTCTTGAAATTCAAACAGAAACGAAAGATGTTGTTTTACAGATAATAAGACCGAGCCAGAGTGCTTCCAAAAAAGATACGAGCATAGAAACAGAATTTAACAAAAAAGAGTAAGAGCAATGGGGAAAAAACTGATTTTAGTTGTTGATGATGCGCCAGACACTATCAAGCTTATCAAGTTTGGTCTGGAGAAGCATGGTTATGATGTCCTGACGGCCACCAGTGGACGAGAAGCACTTGAGTTAGCATGTGATGAAAAACCTGATTTAGTACTGATGGATATCGTGCTAAAAGGCAAAATGGACGGAATTGAAGCTGCCGGACAAATAAATTCTCGTTTCAATATTCCAGTTATATATCTTACCGCTTATACAGAGGATGAAAAACTTGCACGAGCCAAAGTCACAGAACCATTTGGCTATATAATCAAACCATTCGAAGACAGGGAATTAAGATTCGCTATAGAAATTGGTCTCTATAAAGCCGAAATGGAAAACGAATTGAAATCGTTGGCTAAGAAACTTGAAATCAGCAACCAAAAACTGCAGGCCAGTAAAGTAAGCTTTCATAACATAGTGGAAAAAAACGCTGATGGAATTATCGTTGTTGATGGAAAGGGAATCGTGCGTTTTGTTAACCCCGCAGCAGAAGCGCTGTTTGGCAAAAAGGCAAAGGATTTTCTGGGTGAGTTGTTCGGTTTTCCATTCGCGGCGAGTAAAACGGTGGAAATTGATATCATTCGTAACGGTACAGAAACCGGCATAGGAGAGTTACGAATTACTGAAATAGAATGGGAATCTGAGCCTGCTTACCTGGTATCCATCATAGATATCACCGAGCAAAAAAAGGCGAGGGAGAAAATCGAAAGCATGGCAAAATTTCCCCGCGAAAATCCCAATCCTGTTCTGAGGATATCGAATGATGGCGTTGTGCTGTTCGCAAATGAGGCCAGCTGGCCTGTACTTAGAACGTTGGGAATCCAACAAGGCCAGCGTTTACCGGATAATTTCTATAAAAGGATAGAAGAAGTTGTCCGTTCGGGTAAACCATCTGGTTTTGAGTTTCATTGTTTTGACGGCCTTATATTTTTAGTAACATTTGCGATCGTAAAGAAGTTCGATTATGTGAATGTTTACGGGCTTGACATTACCAAGCTTAAGCAGACAGAGGAAAAATTAAAGCTTGCCAAGAATGAGGCTGAGGCTGCGAATGAGGTCAAGAGCCAGTTTTTGGCCAATATGAGTCATGAACTCCGCACACCGATGAACGCTATTATGGGTTTCTGCCAAATTTTAGCTGATAAGGAGCTTCCAGATGAGCAGAGAGATTACATTAATATTATTAACGACAATAGCAAACACCTGCTGCAGATTATAGATGATATTCTGGACTTCTCCAAGATTGAGGTCGGCAAAATTGGTATCGAGACGGCTGAGTGTTCTCTTAAACAACTCTTTGCTATAGTTGAATCTACGATGCGGACAGCAGCCATGAAAAAAGGCCTGGAATTTGGGATTCGGCAGGACGACGGCTTGCCCGCAGACATCTATACCGCCCCCGCCCGTTTGCAGCAATGCTTAATCAACCTTGTAAATAATGCAATCAAATTCACTAAAAAAGGACATGTATACGTAAATGTTTCTTCAGAAGAGAGAAACAATCAGCTATACATACGCTTTGACGTGTAGGATACCGGCATCGGCATTTCCGCCGAAAACCAAAAAAAGCTTTTCGAAGCATTTACTCAAGTTGATGGAAGCACTTCCCGCGAATATGGCGGTACCGGTTTGGGCTTGGCTCTCACCAGACAATTAGCTGAACTTTTAGGCGGAGAGATTACTTTGACCAGTGAAGAAGGTAAGGGGTCTATATTCTCACTCGTAATACCGGCGGGTCTTGATGTGACAAAACAGCCGTTATTGGACAAATACAACATTGCTGACCAAATTGATATCGGCAAAGAGAAGCCGCAGCAACCTGAATCTCCCGG
>JBBABK010000102.1:0-7172 GCA_041657685.1 Phycisphaerae bacterium
AAAGTAAAGGCATAAAGGAAAACGTCCCGCATTTTGAAGTCGGCGATACGGTCGATGTGCATTGTAAAATCGTCGAAGGCGACAAAGAACGCGTTCAGGTCTTCTCCGGAACGGTTATTGCCCGCAAAGGCCGCGGCATGAACGAGATGTTCACCGTCCGCCGAATCGTGAACAACGAAGGCGTCGAGCGAATCTTCCCGCTGAATTGCCCCAATGTCCTCGACGTCAGGGCGCTTCGCAGCGGCAAATCAAGACGCGCAAAACTTTATTACCTCAGAAAACGCTCCGGCAAATCCGTCCGCCTCGCGCAGAAACACAGCACCCATACAGTTACAAAATAATTTTTACTTCTGCATCGCAGAGGTTTTCATTAAAATATACAGCCCCGTTAGTGCGGGGCTTTTTTATTACGGGTAATCGATTGTTCGCATTTATTAAACGAAAGCTGTTTTCTGATTCCGCCGCTCTCGCCAGGTGGGGCGAAAAGCGCGCGGAAAAATTTCTGAAAAAACAGGGCCTGTCAACTATCACCCGCAACTACCTTTGCAGAACAGGCGAACTTGATTTGGTTATGGCCGCTCCCGACGGAACGGTTGTTTTCGTGGAAGTCAAAACCCGCACCGCCCTTGATTTCTCCCAGCCGGAAGATGCCGTCAACTCCTCCAAGCAGCATAAATCCTCACGAGCCGCGCAGGATTTTTTAAGCACCTATAAGATCGAAAATCGCCCATGCCGTTTCGATGTCGTCGCTATTGCCCTTGACCGACAAGGCCGAGAAACTGTAAAACATTACAAAAACGCCTTTGCATAATTGGAATTGAAGATGCCGAACACGAGCGACGAGCAACAAGCGACGAGATACGAGCTATTCGACACCCACGCGCACCTTGCGTTCGAGCCGCTGATAAATGATATCGATACAGTCCTGCAGCGCAGTATCGCCGCAGGCGTCACTCATTGGATAACAGTCGGCACTAACATCGAAGAAAGCAGAAAATCCGTAGCTCTCGCAGAAAAGTATGACAATCTGTATGCCGCAATAGGCGTACATCCTCACGATGCCAAAGATGTCACTGAAGAAAATATAAACGAGCTTGAAGAACTCGCCCGCAATAAAAAAGTAGTCGCAATAGGCGAGACAGGCCTCGATTTCCATTACAACTTTTCACCGCCGCAAATCCAGAAGGAAGTTTTCAAAAAACATCTCGCCCTTGCCGCCGGATTAAATCTGCCCGTGATAATCCACAGCAGGGAGGCCTTCGATGAAACAATGCAAACCATGGAGCAGCAGGACGGCTGTGGAAAAATCGTCTTTCACTGTTTCACCGGCTCAGCCGACCAGGCAAAAATGATTCTCGATAAAGGCTTTTACATTTCATTAACCGGCGCGGTTACTTTCAAAAACGCCGACGAGATTCGCCAAGCCGCCAAAATTATTCCTGCGGATAGATTGATGCTTGAAACCGATTGCCCCTATATGTCCCCCGAACCTGTGCGAAAACAAAAAACAAACGAACCTGCCCTTATGCTCCATACCGCAAAATTCCTGGCCGACCTGCGCGGAGTTACCCTTGAAAATCTCGCTAAATCCACAACCGCAAGCGCCCGCGAATTTTTCAGCATCACCGCTTAATCAGCCAGCCAGCTTTTTGTCAGCGCCGATAGGTCATTAGCGTCCACGTCTCCATCGCCGGTCAAATCCGCGCCGCCGCATAGTTCGCAGTCCGTTTCGAACCACTGCTGGGCGAACTGCGCAAAATCAAAAAAATCAACTTGTCCGTTCTTATTTATATCCCCGTCAGCAAACTTGCTTAATCGCAGCACCCATTTATTCGCTCCGGTTGCCGTCGCTGGTATCGGGCACAATAATTGTATCAGCCGAATATCAGCCCCGCCCAACTGCGTCGACTCCGTGCTGCTCGTTATATTGTACCACGTGCTCGGCAGCTCTTCGAAAGTCGCTCCGTTATCCTGCGACAATTCAATTTTAATTCGATTGTCCGCTGCGTTAAAATTTGAAACAACAACCGCAGGCTGATAGTACGCGTATGCCGTACTCCCGCCGCGCATACTGTCGAATGCAATCTCTGCGACGTTCGCATCAGCAATTATATGATAAGCGCCGCTGGCGGTATTAAATCCATAATTTGAAAATCCTTCACCGCTCTGCAATGTCCCCACTCTCGCTTCAGCGTAAGGACTGCGATAATCATTCGCAAGCGGCAGGGCGTCAGCTACGCTCTTAATCCGAGGCAGCACCTGCCCGTTCTGGGTCCCAAGATGCGCCATAAGATGACGATGATGCTCTATGTACACAAACTGCCCATATCGGCCCACCTGCGTATACGAAATATCCTCCCAGCTCTGGTCGTTGAAAACCGCAAACGTGGCCTCAGCATAATTCTCGTTGAACGCCAGCATACTTCCGAATTGCCGCGGAGAACGTGTCCAGTGCGCGTAACAATAATCGTACCGAACGGGCGGCGTGGTGTTTCTGAACTTATCGCCATAACCGCCGTTGTCATACAGCACGTCGCCGTTGCTTCCTCCCTGCCAATAACTTGTATGCGGTTCGGGGCTGGAATCGCCGTCGGCGTGTATTGAGATGGTCTCCTCTGTAACATAAGGCCGGCGAATCACAAAATCCAGGTTTGTCCCGCTGCCGGCCGACGAATCCAGTTGCAGAGTGCTATTCCCAATCCGGTCCGCAATTCGAATCGGCCCCCATCCGCCGGCCGCGCTTTCAATCATATCGCCGTGCGTCACCCAAGGCTCTGCAAAGCTCGTCCCGTTCACTGCCGTAATCGTCGTTCCGCTCGCGTTGATTCCTTTACCGCTTCCGCCGGGCCCCTGTGAAACAATCCCGTCCCAGTCGTCGGGCACTTTGGTATCGAATTTAATGTTGACCCTGCCGGTCGGATAAATCGTCCACTCCGTCGTCGCCTCGACCATATCGAGCTCTGGAAACGGATTGCCAGGCGGGCCGTCACCATTATTAAGTCTCGGATTACAGAACTGTCTGACTCTCAGCCGAACCGGGGTGTTCTCAAGAATTTCGAGCGTGGCCCTGGCTGGGTCGTCATTCCTTCCTAATGTTGTCATAAACTCTTGACTATTCAGAAGATAAATATCGTAGTCGAAGATACCGCCTTGGCTGTACCACGGTCCGGTCACAAGATTATCCGTCAGACACGGGTCGTACACCTTGTCGAACAAGCGATATATCCCGCCATTGTAATACAGGCTGAATATCGCCTTCCATTCGTCCGTTTCGACAATCAATTCTTTCTCCGCTGCGGCAAGATTATTCGTAACCGCCAATTCCGCCTCCGCCGGACTCCAACCGGCCGGCTGCTCTAATGCGCACGCCTGTCCGACCAATGCTAATGTTAGTCCAGTCATTAAAAGTACATACATATTGTTTTGTCTATCCATTTGTGTTTGCTCCGTTTCTGCTTTAACACAAGCTTCCGTATCAGGTCAAAACCATTGCCTTCGTGCCATATTCTATGTTTTTTTCACAATTCATTATTCCTGTATATACCGCCCCCCATATATAAAGAGTCGAATCTCATCCCGAAATAGCACTTTTTTCTTGACAATTATCATAGCCGGTTTTACGATGGATGTCACTTAGCGAGGAGGTTCATATTGAAACTAAACAAACCAAAAAAGCGTTCTGGGGAATATCTGCTTTCCCGAATTATAAGTAGCATTCACTATTTACTGTCAAATTAATAAGGAGGATGAAGATGTCGAATCGAAAACTGGCTGCAGAATTAATCTTGCTTTTACTGTTTTTCGCAGGTATTGCTGCCGGGACAACTTATTATGTCGACCCCTGCGGCACAGATGAAGACGGCCTGTCCTGGGAATCCGCCTTTCTCTCAATCCGGCAGGGCATAGATGAAGCTAACGATGGTGACATTGTTATGGTCGGTCCCGGCACATACATCGGCGGCCTGAACTTCAGCGGCAAAGCCATAACACTTACCGGCACAGACCCCAATGACTGGGACGTGGTTAAATCAACTATCATCGACTGCAACGGCTCCCTCGCAGAACCAAATGATATTTTATTTGTCAACTCGGAAGATGCAAACTCCATATTGACCGGTGTCACCGTTACGGGCGGATACGGTACGCTGTACAACACGTATAATTACGGCGGAGCCGTGCAATGCCGGGGCAGCAGTCCGACAATTTTAAACTGCATTTTTCATGGAAATACAAACGACACAGAAGGTTATTCGGCCTTCGGCGGCGCGATTGCTGCAATCGAAGGTGCAAATCCTCTTATCGAAAGCTGCATTATGTATGATAACGATTGTATATACGGCGGAGGAGTCTGCATAATGGACGCAAACGCAGTTATAAGAAATTGTTTAATCTATGACCATAAAACTGCCTGGGGCGGAGGCGGTATCGGAAACTGGGGCGGAACCGATGTCGAAATTACAAACTGCACCATCGTCAATAACGTTTCTTATGATTTGCATCACCTCTCATTCGGCGGCGGCATCGACAGCGTTTTCTCATCTGCAAACCAAACAATCACAAATTGCATCGTCTGGGGCAACAGCATCGAAGACCTTCTTGGCTGTTCTGCCGAGTATAGCTGCATCGAAGATGATGACGAAGGCGAAGGAACCATACACGATGACCCGATGTTCATCGACCCCGCTTCAGGAAACTTCAACTTGTCCTGCTTTTCTCCGTGTATCAATGCCGGAAGCGAAGACCCGCAAGTCCAAACAGGCAACTTCGATGTTGACGGTAAGTCACGCGTAGTTTACGGCAGAGTAGATATCGGTGCTTATGAAATATTCCCCGCGGCCTTCGACCTCGACCCCGACGGCAAAGTAGATTTTTTTGATTTTGCTGTTTTTGCCGAACACTGGCTCGAAGGTGTTGAATAGTAATGAAAGCTTTTTAATAAAAAAAAGGCCGGGCGCTTAACCCGGCCTTTTATTTTAATCCTGTTCGTAATCAAATAACCTGCAAAACTATTTTGCCCGCGGTATGTCCCGCCTGGCTCAACTCCTGTGCCTCGGCCGCTTCGGACAAAGGAAACACCGCCTCAACCGCAGGCTTAATCACGCCGTCATCAATCAGCTTTGCGATTTCGGTTAGCTGCTCACGATTAGGCTGCACAAATACGTAACCCACCCGCGCGCCGTGTTCCTCCGCCTCCGCCTTCGAAGGAGGCTTCAATATCGTTACCTGTATCCCGCCTTTTTTCAAAACCTTCCACGACCGCCTCTGCGTTTCCCCTCCAATCGTATCGAACACCACATCGACATCTTTAACTTCTTTTTCGAATTTTGTCGCCTTGTAGTCAATAACCTCATCTGCCCCTAATTGCCGTACAAAATCATTATGCTCCTTCGAAGCCGTTCCAATCACATACGCATTTTTATATTTGGCAAGCTGCACCGCGAAATGTCCGACCCCGCCGGCCGCCGCGTGTATCAAAACTTTTTGTCCCTCCTGCAAATCCGCCGCGTCGAACAGCGACTGCCACGCCGTCAGGCACGCCAGCGGCACCGCCGCCGCCGCGATATGGTCGAGCGATTCGGGCTTACGCGCGACCTCCGACTGCCGCACCACTATATATTCCGCGTACGCGCCGTGCCGGTTAATATCAGGCCGCGAATAAACCTCATCTCCAATTTCAAAATCATCCGCTTCGGTGCCCTTTGCTGCGACAACTCCCGAAAAATCCCACCCCGGTATCAGCGGCAGAGTAAAATTCTCCCTGCGATATCCCCCGCGAATCTTCCAGTCAACAGGGTTGACCCCCGCCGCGTGGACCTCGACCAGAATTTCACCTTTGCCCGGCTGCGGCACCGCGACCTCTTCATACCTGATAACCTCAGGCCCGCCGAACGAATCGTAAAACACCGCCCGCATCGTCTTTTTCAAGACCGGTACATCCGTGCTCATAACTTGTTCCTTCACGTCGGCGTGAAAATTATTCTTCGGTTTCGCTGCTTTAGCTTGATTCCTCTTCGCAGGTGCAGTCTTCTGATTTATTGCCGCAGCCGCTGCAAACGCCGTCCTCGATTGGCATTCCGCATTTTTCACATGGTGAGCATCCGCATTCCTGGCACATAGTATTGCCCCTTTCCATTATTAATTCTGTTTTCCAATTCCTTTTGTTATAATACGCACCGAATTGCAGTTAGGCCATACAAAATTTAATTTTTTTATATGCGCCCTTCCAAAAATCCCCTTTTCTCATATAATAGCCCCTGCAATTAAGGATTTTGATTATGAGCACAAGGGATTTACTGCTTTACCTGGCCGCCGCCGTGATTATGCTTTTAACCCTCACCGGCTGCGTCGAACGCAAACTCACCGTCCATACCATACCCGAAGGGGCGCTCGTTACGCTCAATGACGAGGAAATCGGCCGCGCGCCCGTAACAACCAGTTTCGAATGGTACGGCGATTACAACGTCCGCGTGTCGATGCCGGGCTATGAAACGCTCGAAACGCATCGCAAACTCGATCGGCCGCTGCACGACAGATTCCCGTTTGATTTTATAGCGAATAATCTTACTTCCAAACAAATCGTCGATGAATACGAATGGACGTTCGAGCTGCAGCCGAAAAAGGAAATCGGCCGCGATGAATTAATCGAACAGGCAACCGAACTTCGCGACCAGCTATAAAAAGATTTCATTTAAGAATAGCTTCATCGCTTCCCGGGTTTGCTTTGTCAACCATTGACTTCTTCCTGTCCCTGTTCCGCAGTTCCCCTATACCCTGCACCCTATCCGCTATACGCTATTTTTACTGTACTTTCGTGACTTTCGTGGTAAAATTGTAATTCAGCGTTTAAGAGGATATTTGGATTATAAATAAGACAAGGGACAGAAAGAGAGGCATATTATGCTTTTGATGAACACTTTCAGCTGGGTACTTCTTATCGGTTTGCCCATTGCAGCTCTGGTGATATTTGTTGGAATCAAATTAAAAGACAGATATTATTAGATGGACGCTGATTACGCAGGTTACGCGGAAAATTAATTAGCCACAGATTACACAGATTAACACTGTTTTTTAGACAGGATAACGAGATTAACAGGATTATTATTAACCACAGAGAACCCGCCTTCGTTCCCGATAAACGACGTCGGGACTACGGCGGACGAGAACTGCGGAAT
>JBBABK010000103.1:0-7006 GCA_041657685.1 Phycisphaerae bacterium
GCGCTGCTGAAATGATGCTGCCGTCGCCGCCGAAAACAATCGCGTAATCACATTCATCCAGAATTTCCGGATTGCACTGCTCGATATGACAGCTTGCCACGACCTCGCACTTGCCTTTTGCAAATTCCAGAAAATCGGCTATAACGTCGCGGACTTCGCCCTTGACCGGGTCTCTGAATACGACAATTTTTTTTTGCTTCGATTCAGTCATTTATTTCTACGCATCCTGATTGGCAATTTTATCGGTACTTGTGACCGCATTTTTGCCCCGCTCAAGGCCGAGCAAGTCCTTTGCAACCCGGACCATATTATCGGCGTTTATCCCAACCTCTATAAGCTGCCTTGTGCGCTTGTCGTGCCTGATAAATTCCCGCCCCGGCCCGATTGGAATTATCATTCGCCCGCTCCTGCCGCCTTCGGCTGCCTCTTCCATCAACGCCGAACCGAACCCGCAGGAAATATAGTGGTCCTCGACTGTAATAATAGGCTGATTGCCTTCGAGAATATCACTGTCAACCGGTGCAGCGAACCGCGCGTTAATTACTTTTGCCTCGATTCCATCCTGAGCTAATTTTTCACCCGCTTCGATAGCCGCCGTCAGCATCGGCCCGTACGCGACAATTTTTACCACGGCATCTTTTGCATCCCGCACCACTACACTTTTGCCAGGCCGGAATGGTTCGCAGCATTCCGGATTTTCATCTTCAGGCACAACATCTTTAGGATACCTGATGCAAACCGGTTTATTTTCATTCAGCGCAAAATCCATCGCAAGTTTTAATTCCGTTTCGTTTGCCGGCGCGACAAGAACCATATTCGGCATCATCCGCAGATATCCGACATCCATCAGCCCGTGATGCGTAGGCCCGTCGTCGCCGACAAATCCCGCCCGGTCGATACAAAAAACAACCGGCAGATTCTGCAGTGACACTTCCTGAAATATCTGGTCGAAACTCCGCTGCAGAAAAGTGCTGTATATGCAAACCACAGGCTTCAATCCCGACTTCGCCAGGCCGGCCGCTATATCGACAGCTGCGCTCTCGGCTATGCCGACGTCATAAAACCTGTCGGGAAATTTCTTTTTGAATAATTCAAGGCCCGTTCCGCTGCACATCGCGCTTGTAATCGCGATGACCCGCTCGTCCTTTTCTGCAAGCTCGACGATAGAATCGCCGAACGCCTGAGTAAAACTCCGCCCGGACGAAACAGATTTTTCCACGCAATCTCCGTTCATCGTGAACGGCCCTGTCGAATGATATTTCTGCGGCTCATCGCCGGCGGGCGTGAACCCCTCGCCCTTTTTCGTATAAACGTGCAGAATGGCCGGATGCTCGTGCTGGCCAAGTGCCTTGAATAATTCTATCAGCGAACTAATATCGTGACCGTTCACCGGCCCGAAGTACGGAATGTTGAGACTCTCGAAGACCTGGCTGGCCGGCAGAGCCATCCTGATGTGCTTCTTTATACGTTCGAGGGTTTCCTCGACGCTCTTGCCGATAATCGGCGTATGTTCGAGAATGCTTTTGCTTGTCTTTACCAAATCTTCATACGTCTGGCTCAGCCGAATTTTTGAAAAATATTTCGCTACCGCTCCCTGCGTCGCGTCTATTGCCATCGAATTATCGTTGAGCACAATCAATAACTGGCGTTTCACAAGCCCGAGATTATTCATCGCTTCGAAACTCAAGCCGTTAACAATACTCGCGTCGCCGACCAGCGCAACAATCCTGTCGGTCTGTTTGCGCTTTTGCTGCCCAAGTGCCATACCAACGGCCGTCGCTATCGACGTGCCTGCGTGGCCAACCTGGAACTGGTCGTAAACGCTCTCGTCCGGATTGGGAAAACCGCTCGGCCCATCGGCCTGGCGAAGCCGGTGAAAATTATCCTTCCTGCCGGTTATTATTTTATGCGCGTAACACTGATGACCGACGTCCCACAGCAGTTTGTCTTTGGCGAAATCGAAAACGTAATGCAGCGCAAGCGTAATCTCAACCGCCCCGAGATTGCTCGCCAGATGCCCGCCCGTTTTACTGACCGATGCCAGTATAAATTGACGAATTTCATCCGCCAGCGTCTCTAATTGTTCCACGGTCAGCTTCTTGAGGTCGGCCGGGCCGTTGATTTGTTCCAGTATTTCGTACATTTTCGCCCAAAACCTGTATTATAACAAATGCACCCCCAATAACAACCTCAGTATCAAGACGCTTAATTTCCCCGCCGCTTTTTCTGGTGTCTGGAGTCTGTTTATTTTCCCCGCTTAAGCAGGGCTATCGGCAGTTGCCGCAATATATTCGCCGCCTGTCCGAACTGCTCCAGCGCCGCGACCGCCTTATCTGCAAACTCCCGCTCTTTTTGTCGTGACTCATCAACTCCCACAACCGCCGGGTACGTGCACTTGGCGGCTTTTTCGTCTTTACCAACTGTCTTACCCGTGTCTTCACTGCTTCCGCAAACATCGAGAATATCATCTGCCACCTGGAACGCTAAACCCAAATTCAAACCGTACTCCCACAAACTTCGAAGCTGCTGTGTATCGGCCCGTCCTGCGATGCCGCCGCAAATCGCTGCGCATTGAAACATCTTTGCCGTCTTATTGGTGTGAATATATTGAAGTGCCTTAATATCGCCGTTTCCGTTTTCCGCCTTGAGGTCCGCCATCTGCCCCGCTATCATCCCGCCTCCGCCGGCCGATTCTGCTAACTGACCAATCAATTTCACCGCGATATCACTGTCGTCCACTTCCTTTGCGAGAATCTCGAACGCAATCGTCAGCAGCGCATCGCCCGCCAAAATCGCCGTAGCCTCATCGAACTGCTTGTGACAGCTCGGCCTGCCCCGCCGCATATCATCATCGTCCATCGCAGGCAAATCATCGTGCACAAGCGAGTATGTATGCACAATCTCAATAGCCGCGGCCGCAGCTTCGGCATTGTGATTTATTTCCCCGCTGACCAGTTCGCAGCACCACAGCACAAGCGCACCGCGGATGCGCTTACCAGGCGCGAACAGCGAATATTCCATCGCCTTTTGCAAACTCGGCTCAAGAGCGTTAATCCTGCCGAGTATATCACGCAGAATCCCGTCAACACGCTTGGCCGTCGCAGCAAGATGTTCATTAAAATCCGGCACTCAAACACACCCCTTACAAGTCCGACTTTGATTTTACACGCTGAACAGTTTATTATATTGCGATTACACGGATTGAACAGGAAATTATGACAGGCAAAAAAATACTAATCCTCGGCGTCACAGCATCCGGCAAGGGCCGACTGGCATTCGAGCTGGCCCAAAAAAACAACGCTGAAATCATCAGCGTCGATTCGATGAAGGTTTATCGCCGAATGGATATCGGCACCGCCAAACCGTCGCCGCAAATCCGCAGCCAATTGCCTTATCATTTAATAGACGTCGTCGAGCCGAGCGAATCTTTCAGCGTCGCAATGTTCCTTGAACTCACCCAAAACGCAATCGATGATATCACCGGCCGCGGCAAAAACATAGTCGCCGTCGGCGGAACCGCCCTTTATATAAAAGCTATGTTGTACGGCCTGTTCGAAGGCCCCGGCACAGACGAATCAATCCGCGATAAACTCCGCAGCGAAGCCGACTCAAAAGGCCTTGCCGCACTGCATGAAAGACTCCGGCAAATCGACCCGACCGCAGCACAAAATATCCATCCCAACGACGCAAAAAGAATTATCCGCGCGCTGGAGGTTCATACGATAACGGGCAAACCGATTTCATCATTTCAAAAACAATTCGATTCCGAACCGTCGAATGATTGGCTCGTCATCGGCCTGCGAAGAGAAAAGGCCGAGGAAAGCAAAAGAATAAACGCCCGTGTAAAAAAAATGCTCGACGCTGGACTTGTCGAAGAAGTCCGCAATCTTCTCGCCGAGGAAAAACCATTGAGCCAACAGGCCCGCTGCGCAATCGGCTACGCCGAAATAATCGAACATCTAACCGGCAGAATTACTTTGGATGACGCCGCAGAATTAATCAAGAAAAACACCCGCAAGCTCGCCAAGGCCCAGCGCACCTGGTTCAAAACCTTCGCCCAAACAAACTGGCTCGACATCTCCCCCGACGAACCCGCAGAAAATATTTTTTCCCGCGCAATACAACTGCAAAAATATGATTATTCCTGATATCTCATACAACAACCTTAATTTATATGCGCAGAAATCACGTTTCAGTTAATTTGACATTGTCTGCATTTAATAAAGCAGACAAATGTGATTGAAACGCTTTTGCACTCTGAATCGCCTTTTTGGCAGCATTTCCAATAGGAATTGGAATTATAAACTTTTCTCGCCATTCACCCATCTTTAACTCTGGTTGGCTTGCTGTCTTAGCTAAATAGTATATCTGCTTTCTGACAGGTTCACTTCTCAATGAATACCAAAGAAGTAATCCTTCCGTTGAATTATTGGGTTCAATGACATAGAACCCTGATGTACATAAAGCTCCATCAAATTCTTTGGGCACGATAACTACCGTTCCCCGCGAACTGTTATTTATAGCAAAAAGGACATCTCCTTGATTAATCACAAACTCTGCCCGGGTTGGCAAATCTTCAATTAGTGCATTTCTATGAGTGACGATAAGACCATATTTTGTAACATCACTAATCTCGATGTATTTGAAAGTTTGTCCTAGATTTGAAAGAACTTTTTTATCTTTCTTCGATAACTTTTTCTTTAATGCAAAATTTTTCCCTTGAAAAAACTTAATCTCCCCAGATTTTTCGCGTCGCAACAAATCCGCTCTTACATTTGCAAGTTCTGGGGCATAAGCAAAGGCATCAATCCGGTCTACCTTGAAATCATTTGGTGCAACGAGCCAAATCTGTTCCGAACATTCCAAATTCTCATCTTTACTCTGATTCGGTTTGATTACCGGTGTTAAACGACCGGTTCGTTTCCACTCAAAATAGGCTGCAAGAATATCCGGCAAATTATTTCTTTCCGGTGTATCATTTAATCCATTATCATGCCCAATATTGTTACTGATAGACATAAATACATGTCCTTGAACATCTTTACCGTTCTTTTTCTTTCTTAAATGAAGTATAGATGTCTTTATATTCGCCTGTGCTTTGAAAAAGGCATTGAATGGAAGAGAATGAACCCCCAAAACAATAAATTTATCTAAAATCCATTTTCTTTCTTCAACGCATGTATCCCCATTTAATACCGTATCATCAATTACTATCAGCATTTCTCCACCGCATTTCAGAATTTCATGATATCTATCCAAAAAAAGACTGTTTGATTTTGCCGAACTGCGACCGTTGGCTATTTCACGCTGAGAAAGTATTCGCTCTTCATCCTCATTTTTTCGCTGGTAAGACATGCTAAATGGTGGATTAGTCAGAACTAAATCAAAACCGTCAGTTTCCGTTCGCACAGCCTTTAAGTACTCCTTCAATTCGCTTCTTCTTTCATCGGCCATATCGTCACTAATCAATTGTTCACGATCTAATCCATCCGCACAAAATATATGACTACCTCCGTCGCCGTGCAAATACATGTTTATTCGCGCTATTCGAGCCACTCTTTCATTGGCATCGACACCAAATAGCATTTCATTACAAATTCTATTTCGTCTTTCTTCCTTCTCACGTCTATTGAATCGCGTATCGTTTCGAAGAGAAGAAAGCAAATGGGCCATTGCTTCAATTAAAAACCCACCTGTCCCGCAACAAGCGTCAATGATACGTGGTGGGGTTGCCACATCCACGCCATACAAACCAATTCGTGTCATAAAATCTACAACGGATCGTGGTGTAAAATACTGACCTAACGCTTTTCCACGAACAGCAGCATTGAGAAAAACCTCAAACATCCGTCCATTTAAATCTTCATCAATTGAACTAAGGTTTATTTTTTCGAATCGCCTAATCAATTCTTTACATGTACCAGCCGATAGTTTCAGCGTTTCATTCAAATCAAAAATCCGTCTTTTTTCACCCCGTTTAACACTATCTTCTAAATCATTTCGAAGTTGTTGGAAGAGAACGTCACGAACAGGATGAGCAGAAGTTTTTGACTGTGCATTAAGCCAATCCGTAGTCATTGGTAATTTGTAAGATTCAATGTCATCCAAAACTTCTCTTTTTTTATCTTCTCTAATTTTGAGAAAAATGAATTTGCAAAACTCAAAAAAGGCATCTACAGGATGCAACTTTTCTTTTTTCCAGACATAGTCATGGGCCTCTTGGAACAACCTGTTGAGTTTTTCGGGTACAATAGATTCAAATTGCAAAGTGTTTTTCGATGGGGCAATAGAAACTCCATGATATTTTATTTGGCCTCTCAATGAGACGTATGGTGGTGAACCGCTAGTAAAATCTGAAAGTTTAAGGGTTACGATTGGTGTATTGCTATCATGTTTAAAGAGGCACGTAATATGCCCATTGCTAATCAATAACCATTTAATTCTTTCTTCATCCTTCTTATTTCTGTTGTAACTGAGTGCGTAACTAGCAACTTGCCCCCAGTGTTTAAAAATGTCTTCATTTGGAACTTTTGCGTCTACAACTACTTTGGCAGATTTATCCGGACGAAGAAGAAGAAAATCAACTTCCTTAGGCATCGTTTTAACGCCATCATGAATAACCAGTGGTTTCAACTTTTTCTTGGGTAAAATCGCCGATGCCGGATAACCGAGGTCACTAAATAAAGGAGCAAGAAGGCGCGTCTCGACTTGTGCCTCAGATTTCAAATCGCTCGCATGGAGTTCAAATAAGCTGCTATATTGTAATCGGGCTTTTTTACTCGACATTTTTTACCCTTCAAAGCTAATCTAAAATAGCAAGTCAATCCTAACTTATATTTTACGCGATTTGTAATTGTCGCTGTGCGCGTAACACCGTTGCCGTTTCACTGATTACAAGCTGTCTTATTAAGCTGCGCGGAACACGGGCCGAACCCATATTAAAAACCTTCTCCTCGACCATTGCCGCTATCATCCGCGCAATCGAACGGTCAATACTCTGCCCAAC
>JBBABK010000104.1:0-6909 GCA_041657685.1 Phycisphaerae bacterium
CTGTTACAGTCGTCAAAGACAGCCCCCGTGGTTCTTGAGGGAAGTTTAATAAAACGACAAGCTGTTCAAAGAACCAGAACCCGGATGTGGCTGACTCCTTCAAACAGGCCCAGCAGAACCAGTCCCCCGAAACCAAAATCCTCGTCACAGAAATGAAATCCTGATGATTACTACCTGCCTGTTTTGAGCCAGGCCATAGCCTCGTCCTCATCTTCAAAAAGCTTGAAATTCAAAAACGCCATATTGGATATGCTCTGAAAAAACTTGAACTTGCTTTCGCTGACCGGCGAATACAAAGTCGCGATTCTGTCGTGCCCCTCAAGCCCGATGCCCCTGAACATCTTCGGCATCTCGTCAATTTCTAAAATCGAAAGCCCCGGCTCAAGCTCGCGATGGTCGGCGAAAAATTTGTGCGTCTCATGCTCCCTTCCCGCCACAAGCGTCTCCTCGCACATCTTTTTAAACTCGTCCCAGTTTGCAACACCCGACGTCTTTACCGTCACAATGCCCTGGTCTTCGATATAATCAATCTTCCACTCCATTGCTCTTTCCCTTTTAATTTGGATTTGTTTACTACTATAACCATTAAAGCCGATTAGTCAATTGAATGAATTTAACCAATTAACTATTTAACCAATCTAAGCAATTCCCTTAGCCGCTTTAGGCAATTCCCCTGTTCCGTATGAGCTAAATGTCACGTATTTTAGCACGAGTTAAAAAAACATATATCAATTTTGGAAGGATGCCAAATATGAAACTTAGAGCTGTGACGAATTTCGTACTTTTACTGCTTGCCTACATCTTTATCAGCCTTTCAATTACCGGCTGCAATACTTTCTATGGTGCGGGCAAGGATATCGAAAGAGGCGGAGAAGCAATACAGGACGCAGCCGATTAACTTAGGCAAACCCGTTCAGAACTCATTCTGAAAAAGATAAGCAATCGAAAGGCAAATTATGAATCTGCTCAAATGGGCGTTGATATTTTTCATCGTCGCGATTATCGCCGCAGTCTTCGGCTTTACAGGTATCGCCGAGGCAGCCGCCGGCATCGCGAAAATCCTGTTTTTCATCTTCCTGGTGATATTTGTTCTCCTGCTGATTCTCGCACTGCTCGGAACAAAGAAATCCGGATAGAGACACAGGGCAAGGTAGCTTTATTATTATTTTCTAACAGCAGGCCGGCCGGCAACCGGCCTGCTTAGTTTGATTACAGCGTCTTTTCGCCGACCAGTTCGCGAATCTTCTCGACTTTGAAAAGCACTAAGTACTTATTAGCCTCGTCCTGTGCCGGGCATATCTCCGGGTGCTCCGCGATGATTTTATTAACAATCGAAGAGTTCGTTTCTTCCCGCTCCATCGCAAGATACAACCTCAATCCCTTTCCGCCGGCCTTTTCGATGAACATATAAGCCGCTTTCGGATTATCCTCGATGTTTTGATGACTCAGCCTTTCACGCATCACGAACGCGATTGTATTTCTATCGACCACTACAGGCTTTGCGTAAATCGCCAAATCGACGTTACCTTCCTCATCAGCCGTCGCCAGAATTCCCGTCCCGTTCGCCTTTGCGAAATATTTTCCCAAATCCATTCTTAACTCCCGTTAATCCAATAATTGAAATCCTCTGAACAATTGCTACTATACAATAGGATTACTGCTCAATTGAAAAGAACAAAATTATGCTCGTCGGCGTTATGAAAATCCAATTATATCTTCACGGCGTCGTTTCGCTCAAGGAAAAACGCAGCATCGTCAAAAGTGCAATCGAACGCCTTAAAAGCCGGTTCAATATTTCCTTTTCCGAAGTGGACCATAACGACATAAAAACCTCCGCCATAATTGCCATTGCCATTGTCTCCAACGACACCCGCTTCATAAATCAGCAGCTCGACAAAATCCTCGACTTTATGCGAAACGACCCTCGCTTTACCCTCGGCCCCGTCGAACGCGAAACCTTCTAATACACCTTCTTTTTTACATCACGCTGTCCACTACCGCCGTCGCACCCAGAAATATATCAACCGCGACAGCTGCGCACATTATTGCTGCTCGCACCCACGCCAGTCTGCTCCTGCCTTTTGCCAGAAAGAAAACCACGCCGATTGCGATTGTCCCCGCCACGTACATCACAGCCGCTTGTATAAACCGTCTTGTATATCCCGCACCAAGTCCCGCGAATATATGCGTTGTCTTTGTCCCGAAAATCAAACTCACAACTGCGCACGCCAGCAGCACCGCTGCGCTTGCCAGTATCCACTTCCTGTCACTGTACCCGCTGTGAATTATTCCCTCGATTCCCTCCCCGATTAAAACGGAGCAGCACAATAACGGCACCGTCAGCCATATAATCGGAGCTGCGCCGCTGAACAAATCGAACAGCAGCAGGGCGACTCCAATCGCGAAAACTACCATCACACTATACCGCCTCGATGCCAGCAGCATTGCGATTCCTATTACAAGCGCGCCGATAGCAACGTGATAAAATCCCATCGGTACGTTGACCTGATTTATCAACGCCGCCGGTGCTAAAATGGAAATCAAATCTGATGCGCCGATTCTTATCTGCGTCGGCAGCGGATACCCCCCGAACGCACCGGCCAGCCGAAACATCCCTGCGATTACAGCAAAGGGCATCAGCGACAGCAAAACTCTCGTCCACTGCAAACTCCCCTTAGGCCCGAACGCCGCGGGCAAAAACAGCCACGGCACAATCGCCGCGATACTTCCCGCCGTCGGATGATAACCCGCAAGGAAAAACATAAAAGGCCCGAACCCGTAAATCGCACCCGCGAAAAATCTCCCCGCGAATCCCGCTACCCATCGCTTGCTCAGTACGTAACACCCGAACGCGCCGGCGCAGCAGGTAAAAACAATTAGATAATCTATCTTACTGAAGTTCGCGAAGTATGGCTCAAAAAGATATGCCCCGAATGCGATGTAAATCACTGCCGCAATCGCGTCCCTGCCGACCCTGGCCATTTCCAAAATCCTTTTAATTTAGCCCGCCCCGACAAGTCGGGGTCGCGGGTTATTTTCCGGGGATTATTTCAATACTACTTTGCCGTTGCCGCTGGTAATCCTGCCGAGTTTATAAACCGTTTCGCCATACCGCGTCAGCCTGTCCGTTATAGCGTTCGCGAAATCCTCCGCAACAACCAGAACAAACCCGATGCCCATATTAAACACGCGATACATCTCTTCTTCGTCCACCGGCCCATTCTCCTGCAGGAAATCGAATATCGCAGGCCGTTGCCACGCCGATTTATTTATCGCCGCGCTGCAATCTTTAGGAAGCACCCTCGGAACATTTCCCACAATCCCGCCGCCGGTAATATGTGCCATCGCGTGCACAATCTTTTTCACCTTGTACTGATTCAGCAGCTTCACAATCGATTTAACATATATCCGCGTCGGCTCCAGCAGTACGTCCCCAATCGCACGTCCGCCGAGCTGCTCGATTTTATCGCCCATCTTCAGGCCGAGCTGCTTAAAGCAAATCTGTCTCGCAAGCGCGTAGCCGTTGCTGTGCAGTCCGCTCGATGCTAATCCCAATATTACATCGCCTTTATGAACGTCCTTGCCAGTTATGATTTTCTTCCGCTCGACGATTCCGACCGCGAATCCCGCCATATCGAAATCGCCCGCCGCGTAAGTATCGGGCATCTCCGCAGTCTCACCGCCGAGCAGCGCGCAGTCCGCCAGTTTGCATCCGTCCGCCACGCCTTTTACCATCTCGGCGACAATTTCCGGAACGAGCTTATGTAATGCGATGTAATCGAGAAAAAATAAAGGCTCCGCGCCCTGAACCAGCATATCATTGACGCTCATAGCGACCAAATCGATTCCGACAGAATC
This sequence comes from Phycisphaerae bacterium, assembly GCA_041657685.1. GTDB lineage: Bacteria > Planctomycetota > Phycisphaerae > Sedimentisphaerales > Anaerobacaceae > JBBABK01. The sequence goes on from JBBABK010000104.1 coordinate 3,859, forward strand.
ATACTTTTTAATCTTCGCCGCAAGCTGAACCTTGCTTCCCACTCCGTCGGTACATGCCACCAGCACCGGGTTTTTATAATTCCGCTTAAATAATTTCTCATCATAATCAAGCCGGAACAGCCCCGCGAACCCGCCCGGCAAATCCATCACCCTCGGCCCGAACGTCCCGGCCATATGCGACTGAATCCGCTCGACCATCTCGTCGTTGGCGTCGATATTCACCCCGGACTCTTCGTATGTAATCGACTTAGCCATAGATTAAGAACTTAAAATTTAAAACTGAAAATCCAAAATTTAATTCCTGCCTTTTAGAGTAATAACGCTTGATGCGAGAATATTCGCAAGTTCCTGCGTTTCTTTCAATAAAGTATTAAGCTCATTATTATGAATATCTTTAGCATCTCTTAATAAACCCAGCCAAAAAAGGGACTCATTGGCAGATTTCAAAGAATGACAGACAAAATTTGTGAAATCTTTCCTCGAACTGGCTCCTTTAGCTTCTACGAGATTAGCTCCAACAGAAGTGGCTGACCTCGTTAATTGATTTATTATTACACCGGATGTTTTGCTGTTTTCAATACCGTCCAGAAATTTTATCATTCGTATCACGTATTTATATGCTCTTTCCCTCAATTCAACTTTAGATTTTGAATTTTGGTTTTGCATTTTGATTTTTAACTTTTAAACTTTTACAGTTCTTCGGAGCCTTGCTCGAACAGTCCCATCTGGTACTTTTCCATCTGGAATTTATTGACGGAAATATCCACCGGTATCCGGTATCTGCCGCTCCAGCAGGCCGTGCAGTAATTATCCGCCGGCTTATCGGCGCACGATAGCATCCCTTCCAGCGACAAATATCCAAGGCTCTCCACGCCGAGAAAGTCCCGTATCTCATCGAGCGTCTTATTATTGGCGACCAGTTCTTCCTTCGTCGGGAAATCCACGCCGTAAAAACACGGAAACCGAATCGGCGAACAACTCACCCGCATATGAATCTCTTTTGCGCCCGCCTCACGCAGCGCGAGCATCTTGCCGCGTGTGGTCGTACCGCGAACAATCGAATCATCAACAACCACAATACGCTTGCCCTTGACCACTTCCTTTACCACCGCAAGTTTGAGTTTCACCTGCAATTCTCGCAGCGACTGGCTCGGCGATATGAACGTCCTGCCCACGTAGTGACTTCGCACCAAACCCATATCGAACGCAATGCCGCTTTCTTCCGAAAATCCAATCGCAGCGCTCGTCCCCGAATCCGGAACCGGTATCACAACGTCCGCATCAGCCGGATGCTCTTTCGCGATTTGCCTGCCCAGTCGCTTTCTAAAGTTATGCACGTTCTGCTCGAATATCGTGCTGTTCTGCTTTGCGAAATAAACATGCTCGAATATGCAGTGAGCAGGCTTAATCGAACCGCGCTCCACAAAAAACCTGCTGCTGATGCCGCGTTCATTGAGCGTCACAATTTCGCCCGGCTCAACCTCGCGAATGAATTTCGCGCCAATCGCGTCCAGCGCGCAAGTCTCACTCGCCACGCAGTAATATCCCTCCTGCGTCTGCCCGATGCACAATGGACGAATCCCGTACGGGTCACGCGCCGCTTCGATTCGGTCATCGAATAAAAACAGCAGGCAATACGCTCCCTGAAGATGATTCAGCACGTGCCCGATTGGGTCGGGCTTGGTGACGTGACTGGGCTTTGCCAGCAGGTGACATATAATTTCCGTGTCGGTCGTCGTCTTGAATATATGCCCGTACGCCTCATACTCATCACGCAGCAGCGACGCGTTTATGATATTGCCGTTGTGCGCTACCGCAACCTGTCCCCTGGAATACTCCGAAAAGAAAGGCTGCGAATTAACCGCCTTGCTCGATCCGCTCGTCGAATATCGAACGTGACCAATCGCAATAGGATTTGCCAGTTTTTCCAGCACACCCCGGCTGGCCCTGAACACTCGCCCGACCGTTCCCATATCCGCGTACACCTGGAGATTTTCGCCGTCGCTCGACGCGATGCCCGCAGATTCCTGCCCGCGATGCTGAAGCGAGTATAAACCGAAGTACGTTTTCTGAACCGCCTGCGGGTCGCCGTAAATTCCGAACAATCCGCATTCTTCTTTTTTCTCAAAGACCATCAGAAACCTCTATGATAATATACGACTTCCCCCGCGGTGAGCGGGGCTTGGATTGAATCACAAGCAACTGACCCTTTCGTCAGTGTACTTAATTTACCGCCGTTTGTCAAACGCTGCTTCCTTAGACGAAGGTTCCATAAACTCCGGCACACGACGAACCTTTCCCTGTTCGTCGAGACACGCCAGCGTAGTCGCGCCCTCGGCCAATAATGCCCCGTCGCTGCTGCGCTTCAATTGATATTCGTGTTCGATTTTGCACGATGAAACCTTCGTGCACGTCGTAGTCAATTCCAGCATCTCGTCATACATCGCGGGCTGGCGATACTTCACTTCAAGCCGGGAGATTACAAAAAATATCCCCGCTTTTTCCATATCCTTATAGGCGATGCCGTTGGCACGAAGAAGTTCCGTCCTGCCCATTTCGAACCATATTGGATGAACGCTGTGATGCACCACCCCGCCCTGGTCCGTCTCACAGTACCGGGGCCGAATCTCTATCGTATAACTGTCGATTGTCATTTTATCCGGAAATTCCATCTCCACGCTAAAATACCAAAAATAATCCCGTTTGCAAGACCCAATACCCAATACCCAATACCCAAAACTCAATACTATTTATTCATTGACTAATATCCCCGTTCGTGAAACAATACTTGGCTGTTTTATAATGAGAACCTATTGAAAGGAAGCCTGATGAAATTGAATCTAATCATAATTTCCTGCCTTTGCCTCTCGGTCTTAATGTTCACCATCGGTTGCGAACCGGAACCAAAGCCCACCTCGCAATCGCCTCAACAGACAGCCGAAAAGCTCGAAGAGCAGCAAACCGCACAGGCCGAGCAGGAGATGATGCTCGTTGAGCCGATGCCGACCGATGCCAACCTGCCGGTTTCCCCTGAGCCTGAGCCGTTGCCGA
>JBBABK010000105.1:0-2359 GCA_041657685.1 Phycisphaerae bacterium
ACAAATAACTATCGACCAGCCGACCGGCCAAAAAAACGGCCTGATGTTCAGATTTGTTCACCAGCCGCCGGAACTTTTTAACTCCCTCTGTTATGCGAAATTATACCTGTTCCAGTACGGCCCCTGGTTCATAAAATACCGCCTGACCAACCCGGTAAAAAATGACATCGAAGTTGACCTGGCTTTCAAAGAATTTATGAACCGGCTTACCTGGCCTACGCCGGCACAGGACTCGAATCAAACCGACTAATAATTTTTTCTCTTGCAAAACTTTGGCCTGACAATATATTGAAACCATAAAACTTGTTCACAGCCAGGGGAGCCGACAGCCGAATGATTAGGCCGAAGCTGAGAATCGCGTAACGCGATAACCCTTGAACCTGCTCAGGTTAATACCTGCGAAGGAAGGCTTAAAACGGATTATAAGCGCTCCTCTTTGCGGGGAGCGTTTTTTGTTTTGTCGATTAGCCCCCGGACCCGTGCCGGGGGCAAAAAAAGGAGAATCTAAAAATGAAAGAAATACAGATTTCCAAAGCGATTATCGAAAGATACTTCACCAATCTCACCGAACACCTTGAAAACGACGTCGTAATCGTCGGCGCAGGCCCCGCAGGCCTCGTAGCCGCGTATTATCTCGCCAGAGCAAATATAAAGACCGTCGTCCTCGAAAAGAAACTCTCCACCGGCGGCGGAACCTGGGGCGGTGCGGCAGGCTATAACCAGGTAGTCTTCGAAGAAACCGATATCCTCGACGAACTTGGAGTCTCCTGTCTAAGGATAGGAAATCTCTTCGCAGCCAATTCCGTAGAATTCGCAGCGGCACTCGCCTACAAAGCCGCAAAAGCCGGCGCTGAAATATTCAACCTTATGCAGGTAGAAGATATTATCCTGAAAAAAGATTGTGTCGAAGGCGTCGTTATCAACGGCACTCCGATTATGATGGCGGGTCTTCACGTTGACCCGTACTGCATCTCTGCCAAATACACCATTGACGCGACGGGCCATCCCGCCGAGGTCGTCAAAATGCTACAGGACCGCAAACCCGATATCCTGCCGCGAATCCGCGAAGGCTTTATGGACGTCGACAGCGGCGAGCGAGGCGTCGTCGAAAAAGCGGGCGAAATATATCCCGGCTTATTCGTCGCAGGAATGAGCGTCTGCGCCGTTTATAACCTGCCGCGTATGGGCCCGATTTTCGGCGGTATGCTCAAATCCGGAAAATCCGTCGCCGAGCAAATCACAAAAAAATTAAAAAAATAATTTTGTTTACTGTTTTTGATATTTAGCCCCGTTATCCACAACATTTTGCGTGAAGAGTTATAAGTCTTGAGCAGGAAAGTCATTGCGAGGCCGCTTAGCGGCCGTGGCAATCTTAGTCTTAACTGCGAAAAAACTTTGAGATTGCTTCGCTTCGCTCGCAATGACATTATTGAATTCTGCGTTGATGCAAAATGTTGTCCGTGGGTGGGGCTTGTCTCTTACTTATCAGGCCTTGTTCTTCTTATACGCCTCTATTTTCCGATAACATCCCAGGCATACTGTTTTATCCTTTATCGCGTGAGTTTCTTCATCCGGCCTTATTTCCTTCTGGCAAAACGAGCACCGTTTCCCCTTATCATCCTTGTCCCACGCCTCAGGTTCGAGCACCGCAGCTATAGGGCGGAACATTACCGGCTCATTATATAACTGCCTTCCAAGGTAATACGTCACCATCCCGCCGAAAAATATACTTCTCTCCGCAACGAACATCCCTACATCAGCTACCGCCTTCAAAACCAGAAACAGTAAAATATATACCTGCTCTCCTCTACCTAAAAATACAATGCCAAGAAACATAAATAAATGCATCGGGAAAATACGGGCATAAGGAAATAGCTGTACCTGCGCAAGGCTCATAGGCTTGCGATTGACTCCGCCATGTGCTACCAGGGAAACTATTTCACTAATTAAGAAAATACCCGCCACACTCAAAATATATTTATAATTGGAAACAAAAACTTTTCCGAAAAACATGTACAAAGTATAAGCGTACATAACATGGATGAACAAATACTGCGGCATAAAAATTGCGACGCTTTTTAGTTTCTTACCGTATGATTCGTCGTAAGCCGAATCCATCACCTTGATTGCCCACGAAAATCCGAGTATGATGTTCTGGCAGAAATAAACCCAAATCATCAAACCCAGCGACCATTCCTCCAGCACCGCCCAGATAATCACTATCGCATTGGCGATGAGAAGCGACCAGAACGACAAACTCAAATAAAATGGTCCATTCTTTTCAATTTTGTGTTCATTCATGTTCATTCGTGGTTTTCAAAAAATCAACAAATTCCCCCGGCCGTTCTGGCGTCACCAC
>JBBABK010000105.1:2369-6816 GCA_041657685.1 Phycisphaerae bacterium
CCTTGCCACCGCCGAACCGCATTACGACAACATCTTTGGAATTCGTCGCGAACGCCCGAAACGCCCCCAACTGCTTATTCCAGAACCACCCCGTGAAACTGAACATCCCTCCGTTACCACAGGTCCTGATTGACTTTTTAACAGCATCTGTATCGACAACCGCCGAGTACAATCCCGCAAGCGGCACCTTAGTCTTCCATAACAGCCGCCGAACATACAAAATATCAGGCGTCAAAACATATCCGCGAATCATAAATAATGAAGAAACCGCCACTACTGTCAGTGGCATTAAAAAAATCCAAGGTATAAAATCTCGAGGGGCAGTAAAAAGCAGAACCGATGGAAGCGCGAACAATAATACTGTTGTAAACGCAGTAATCAGTTTAAGAGCCAGCCCCCACTGGGCCTTAAAATAAACTTTTTCTTCCGCATTTTTCCATCCGATTTGTTTTTGTTGCTCATTATCCATTCGCAACTCGTCACTCGCAAATCAACCCCTCTTTGTGCCTCTGCACCTCTGAACCTTTGCACCTATGCGATTAATTATTTCATCGACTATATCTTCGTGCCGCTTGCCGCCGCAATCTATAGTAATTTCGGCATAGCTCTTATAAAGCGGCTGACGTTTCTCATATAGTCCTCTTAGCGTTTGGCTCTTCTCCATAACAACTCCGCGGGTATAAAGATTCGTCACCCGCCGTTCGATTTCCTCGTAAGGCAAATCGAGATGAATAATAATCCCATCCCGGGCCAGCCAGTGCATCGCCTGAACGCTGTAAACCGCGCTGCCGCCGGTCGCTATTACCGCGTTTTTAATATCGATGCAGATAATATGCGATTCCTCAATCCGGCAGAACTCCTCCAGTCCCTTTTCGTCAATGATTTCCTGCAGCTCTCTGTTTTCTATCGCCTGTATATAAATATCGGTATCGAGAAAATACCGCCCGAGCGCCTTTGCCAGCAGCACACCGACAGTGCTCTTGCCCGCACCCGGCATACCTATCAGCACAATATTAGATTTATCCGTCATCCCCGCGCCTGGCGATTATTACACAGAGAATTTCTTCCCGGTCAATTTTTCATACGCCTCGATATACTTCGCACTTGTCTTTTCGATAATATCCCCCGGCAGTTCGACGCCCGGCCCCGACTTATCGAAATTTATGCTCTCCAGATAATTGCGAACAAACTGCTTATCGAAACTCTCCTGGTCCCGCCCCGGCTGGTATTTATCGGCCGGCCAGAACCGCGACGAATCAGGCGTCAGAACCTCATCAATCAAAATTGTCCTGCCGTCCACCACGCCCCACTCGAATTTCGTATCAGCTAAGATAATCCCCTTGCTCGCCGCGTACTCGCTCGCCTTTGCGAATATTCCCGTACTCTTGTCGCGCACATAATTCGCCTGCTCTTTCCCGATAATCTCGATGCACCTTTCGAAGCTGATATTCTCATCATGCTCACCCTGTTCCGCCTTGGTCGCAGGCGTAAAAATCAATTCCGGCAGTTTATCGCACTGCTTCAATCCAGCCGGCAGCCTCTGTCCGCATACCGTCCCGCTCTTTTGATATTCCTTCCATCCGCTTCCCGCCAGGTACCCGCGAATCACGCATTCGATAGGCAGGACTTTAACTTTTTTCACCAGCATACTCCGGCCCGCAAGCTGCTCGCCGTAATCACAGAAAGGCTTCGGAAATTCGTTAACCTCGTCACTGATTAAATGATTCTCAACCTCACCCGCCAGAAAATCGAACCAGAACCTGCTTATCTTCGTCAGCACCACGCCCTTATGCGGAATCCCACTTTTCATAATCACATCGAACGCGCTAAGCCTGTCCGTCGCGACTATCAGCAGCTTATCGCCGAGGTCATAAATATCCCGCACCTTGCCCCGCAAACACTTCTGTCCCGCAATATTCGTCTGTAAAATAACCTCTGCCATCATAACTCCTTATCAATCCTCGAATCTACGTATCCTAACACTTTTTTTCTCACCCGTTCAATATCATCATCCGCAGGCAAAAAATCAACCACCTTTTCCAAAAAACCTTTTTCTTTTATCCGCTCCAGCGTCGCCGCGAAATTGACGTCATAAACCCACGACAGCATCAGCAGCTTAACGTCATTAAACGTATTCAATACTTTATAATCTATCCGCTCGCCGGCCAATAATTTTTCAAGAATTTCTTTCGTATACCACGGCTCATCAGGCACCTCAAGCTCCAGCTTAAACTCGCCAGGATTGACCAAATATTGTTCGTAATATTCAATCACCACACGGTAAATATCAATCTTGTCCGCGTCGCGAATCAATTTGCAATACAGCAGCGTCTCATCATCCAGCCCGACCGGCAGCTCCTTTTCGCCGTGATACCTCACCGCCGTTTCGATAATCGCCCGTTCTTTTTTATCGATTCCGGCGAGCACATTTTCCTGACAAATCACATCAACACCGAGCTGCGAATGATTGACACTGCTCGAATCCCTGTACGTGCGGTATTCTTTAAATTGCCTGAACCGGCCAACGTCGTGCAGCAGTGCAATCGCAGTCGCAATCCTTTTCCGCTCATCGCTCAGGCCGAGCCGCACGGCCAGCCATTCCATTTCCTCGCACACCGTCTTGCTGTGCTTTTCCTTGAGTTCGATATTCGTATTAATAAATTCATCGTCGCCGTAGAATCCCGCCACGTACGAATCGAACCATTTTATTAAATTGTCCAACTGCCCCTGCTCCATAATCGACCTGATAACAAATAAAAATTATTAAGACAGGATAACAAGATGTACAAGATTATTTTAGAACTTCATATTGCGCAAGGTCTTTAACCTTTCTCCTGACATCAACTTTCTGCTCACCGAAGTTTATAAGCAGTCCTATTGGCTTTCCGGTAGCAACCAGATAATTTACCAACTGCGCTTCATGTATTTTTGTCAACTGACGAACTGATTTCAATTCAACAATGATATTATCCTCGACTACTATATCTGCCTTGAACTCGCCAACGATACCACCTTCGTACATAACCACAATCGGCTTTTCCGCCTCGGTTTTAAGACTTGCTTTTTTTAATTCAATCATCAGGCAGTTACGATAGACGGACTCAAGAAAACCAAACCCCATTCTGTTGTACATTTCATACGCACAACCGATGATTTTCTCAGTTATATCTTCATACTGCATCGCTTCATCCCTAAAACTCTTTCCTTTTTTATCCTGTCCAAGAATAATCCTGCTATCTCGTCTAAAAGCCCGTAGAGCATAACAATTTCCATCGATTTTCCCAACCATTATTCCAATTTCACGGAAAACCGCTATAATGCTACTCATAATTTTAACCTCTGCGTTCTTTGCGTTCTTCACGGTTAAATAAAGGGAGCGGACAAATGCCGACCGTAAAAGATGTTATCGTAAAAAAACCGAGCGACCTGGAAAAATCCAAAGCCAAAACCTGGCCGATTTGGGAATGTCAGCCCAGCGAGTTCGACTGGGCATACACCCAGACCGAAACCTGCCTGATTCTCGAAGGAAATGTCTCCGTAACCGACGGCCAAAACGAAATATCATTCGGCCCCGGCGACTGGGTCGTCTTCCCCGTCGATTTGGAATGCACCTGGAAGGTAAAATCCCCCGTCAGAAAACACTACAACTTCTCATAAATCGATGTCGTATCGATTTACCCCCGCGTCTTGGTTTGGTACAAACCTGCGGGGGTATCTAATCACTATTCACTAACGACTAACAACCGCCATCGCTTTCGGCACTGTCTCTTCCGGCTTGACATTATACCACACGCCGATGAGCTTGCCGTTTTCATCAATCAGAAACGATGAGCGAATTATCCCCATAAACTTTTTGCCGTACATATTCTTTTCGCCCCACACGCTGTAAGCCTCCGCCGCCTTATGCTCACTGTCACTGAGCAGCCTGAATCCAAGACTGTACTTTTCGTCAAACTTCTGCTGCTCATTAGGCTCATCCGGACTGATGCCCAGCACAACAACCCCAGCTTTCTTTAATTCCTCCGTTGAATCCCTCACGCTGCACGCCTGCTTGGTACAGCCCGGCGTATCAGCCTTCGGATAAAAATAAACCAGCACCTTGCTGCCCGCACAATCAGACAGGCTCACCGTTTCACCATCCTGAGCCAACAGGCTGAAACCCGGCGCATCATCCCCGACCTTTAAATTCACAGCAAATTCCTCAGTCGTTCCATCTGTATCTTGTTCTCCGCTTTCCGCCTTCTGTTCTCCGTCTTTATCACCCCAATTCAAAAGACGCATAGTTGTCGGCTGAATATACAGCACGCTCCCGTCATTGAGCAGCACATTACATACAGCGCCAAGATGATGCTCGAAATCCATCAATTCCATCCCGCCATGCTGATTCCAGCCGCCCTTTGTCTCGAACAACAAAACTACGTCATCCGGTGAATCGGCTTTGCAGTTA